>VBDA01000182.1:0-6372 GCA_005883655.1 Betaproteobacteria bacterium
TTTTCGAGCGTGGCGGCATCAACAGACCGACGCTCAGGATTACCGAAATCGGTGACACATTGCGCAAAACTTCGTCGTCCCCGCGAAAGCGGGGACCCAGTGGCGTTCGGGAAAAAGACGCTGGGTTCCCGCGTTCGCGGGAATGACGACGTTAGGATGGGACATCAGGCTCCGTCCTAACGCTCAATGGATTGCTTAGAGGCACGTGCTAAAATCCTGTTTCTTCAGCGATAACAGGTTTGGTTGCCGTCGTGAGCGCAGCCGTGGCGCCCAAGCATTTTCTGCAGCTCCGGGATTTCAGCCGTGACGAGCTCGCCTACCTGTTCGGACGTACGCGCTGGATCAAGGAACGTTTCAAGCGCTACGAAATCTATCAGCCGCTGCGCGATCGCACGCTGGCCATGGTGTTCGAGAAGGCCTCGACGCGCACCCGGGTATCGTTCGAGGCCGGCATGAACCAGCTGGGCGGCATCGCCATCAATTTGAACCGCGGCGATACTCAGCTTGGCCGCGGCGAGCCGATCGAGGACGTCGCGCGCGTGATTTCGCGGATGGTCGACGTGGTCATGATTCGCACCTTCGAGCAGACCATCATCGAGCGCTTTGCGGCGCATTCGCGGGTGCCGGTCATCAACGGCCTCACCAATGAGTACCACCCCTGCCAGATTCTGGCGGACGTCTACACCTACATCGAGCATCGCGGCTCGATCCAGGGCAGGACCGTGGCCTGGATCGGCGACTCGAACAACGTTTGCAATACCTGGCTGCAGGCGGCGCTGCTTTTCGATTTCAACGTCCACGTCTCGACACCTCCGGGTTACGAAGTGGAGCCCGAGCGCGCCGGCATTTTCGACACCAGCCGCTTCCAGTCTTTCAGCGACCCGATGCAGGCGTGTCGTGGAGCAGACCTGGTCACCACCGACGTGTGGACCAGCATGGGCTTCGAAGCCGAGAACGCCGAGCGGCAGCGCGACTTCGCGCGCTGGGAAGTCGACGAAGAGATGATGGCCAATGCGAATCCCGATGCGCTGTTCATGCATTGCCTGCCCGCGCATCGAGGTGAGGAAGTGGCAGCCTCGGTGATCGACGGCCCGCAAAGCGTGGTGTGGGACGAGGCGGAGAACCGCCTGCATGCGCAAAAAGCACTGCTCGAGTATCTCGTTTGCGGCCGCGTGAGCGGCTGATGGTCCGAAGGGAAGGAGCTGCAATGATCGATCACTCCGGCGTTTCCGTTTCCGACGTGGCAAAAAGCAAGGTGTTCTATCGCACGGCGCTGGCGCCGCTCGGTTACACGCTGCTCATGGAGTTCGAGCAGTTTGCGGGCTTCGGCGTTGCGCCCAAACCGGACTTCTGGATCGGGCAGGGAAAGCCGAATGTGCCGCCCATACACATTGCTTTTCGCGCCGAGTCGCGGGCGCAGGTCGATGCTTTCTACGAGGCGGCGAGGTCCGCGGGCGGCAGCGACAACGGCGCGCCGGGGCCGCGACCGCAATATCATCCCCACTACTATGGCGCTTTTGTGCTGGACCCCGACGGCCACAACATCGAAGCGGTCTGCCACACGCCGCAATAACCGAGGAAGGGACCTATGTCAGCACGCAGGATCTGGCCGTTGCTTGTCGCTTTCGCTACGGCGGCGTTTGCCCCGTTCGCCGGCGCCCAGAACTGGCCGGACAAGCCGATCAAGTTCATCGTCGCGGCGCCCGCGGGCAGCTCGCTGGACGTGCTCGCGCGCACGATCGGTGACCGCTTGAAAGACAGACTCGGACAGCCGGTGGTGGTCGACGATCGACCCGCCGCCGGCGGAACGGTCGCAACGGACTTTGTCGCCAAGTCGCCACCTGACGGCCACACCATGGTGATTTCGTTCAACGGACCGCTGGCGTTCGGTCCGCATCTGTACGCGAAACTGCCGTACGACCCGCAAAAAGATCTGGCCGCCGTGATCATCACCTCCAGCCAACCGAACGTGCTCGCGGTCAACGCGTCATTGCCGATCCAATCGGTCAAGGAGCTCGTCGATTACGCCAAGGCCAATCCCGGCAAGCTCAATTACGCGTCGGTGGGCAACGGCAGCTCGTCGCACCTGACGATGGAATTGCTGAAGGTCACAGCCGGTATCGACATTGTCCACGTGCCATTCAACGGTTCCCCGCCGGCGGTCACGGCGACGATACAGGGCGAGACGCAGATGATATTCGCGGTCATGCAGCCGCTTCAGGCGCAGATCCAGGCTGGCAGGCTGCGGCCCTTGGCTGTCTCGACGGCCAAGCGATTTCCTCTACTACCCGAGCTGCCGGCGGTCGCCGAAGCGGGCTACCCTGGATTCGAGGCGCTGGCATGGAACGGCATCCTGGTCGCTGCCGGAACGCCACGCCCGATCGTGCAGCGCCTCAATACCGAAATCAATGCGATTCTCAAGGACCCATCCGTGAAAAGCACGCTCAACGCCCAAGGCTTCGAGCTGGTCGGCGGAAGTTCCGAAGATTTTGCGACGCTGATCAGAAGCGAATCGGACAAGTGGGCGCCCGTCATCCGTAAGACCGGCGCCAGGATCGATTGACCGGTATGCCAAGCGCCATCAACAAAGCAGTGCTGGCGTACTCCGGCGGCCTCGATACTTCGGTGATCCTCAAATGGCTGCAGGACACTTACCGGTGCGAGGTAGTGACCTTCACTGCCGACATCGGGCAGGGCGAGGAGCTCGAACCGGCACGCGCCAAGGCCAAAGCGGCCGGCGTCACCCAAATCTACGTTGACGACCTGCGCGAGGAATTCGTCCGCGATTTCGTTTACCCGATGTTCCGCGCGAACGCCATCTACGAAGGCGAATACCTGCTCGGAACGTCGATCGCGCGGCCGCTGATCGCCAAGCGACAGATCGAGATTACGCGCGAAACCAATGCCGACGCGGTCGCGCACGGCGCCACCGGAAAGGGCAACGATCAGGTCCGTTTCGAGCTCGCTTATTACGCGCTCGAGCCAGACATCCGCGTGATCGCACCGTGGCGGGAATGGGATCTTACCTCGCGCGAAAAACTGCTCGGATACGCCGCGAAACATGGCATTCCCATCGAAATGAAGCACAAGGCCGGCGGCAGCCCTTATTCGATGGACGCCAATCTGCTGCACATCAGCTACGAAGGACGGGCGCTGGAAGATCCCGCGCTGGAGCCCGAAGACGACATGTGGCGGTGGACGGTGTCACCCGAAAAAGCGCCCGACGCTGCAGAATATCTCGAGCTCGAATATTCGCGCGGTGACATCGTCGCGGTCAACGGCAAAGCGATGACGCCGGCGCAGACGCTCGCCGAGCTCAACCGTATTGGCGGCAAGCACGGCGTCGGCCGCCTCGATCTGGTCGAGAATCGCTATGTCGGCATGAAGTCGCGCGGCTGCTATGAAACGCCCGGCGGCACGATCATGCTGAAAGCGCACCGGGCGATCGAATCGATCTGCCTCGACCGCGAGGTCGCGCATCTCAAGGACGATCTGATGCCACGCTACGCGAGCCTGATCTACAACGGCTACTGGTGGTCGCCCGAGCGCACGATGCTGCAAACGATGATCGACGCATCGCAGGTCGGGGTCAACGGATGGGTGCGCGTCAAGCTCTACAAGGGCAACGTCATCGTCGTCGGCCGCGATTCGAAGGCGGACTCGCTGTTCGATTCGACCGTCGCAACTTTCGAGGAAGACCGGGGTGCCTACGACCAGAAGGACGCGACCGGCTTCATCAAGCTCAATGCTCTTCGCATGCGCATCGAGACCAAGCTCGCGCGCAAGCGAAAAGACTAAGTTCTCATCTCACGCCGCAAGGTCGCCGCCATGCCGTCATTCGATATCATTTCCGAGGTGAATCAGGTCGAGGTTCGCAATGCCATCGAGCAGGCGAATAAGGAGATATCGACGCGCTTCGATTTCAAGGGCTCCGACTCGCGGGTTGAGCACAAGGAGAAGGAGCTCACGCTTTTCGCCGATGATGAGTTCAAGCTGAGACAGGTCACCGACGTGGTGCTAGGCAAGCTGACCAAGCGGGGTATCGACGTTCGGTCGCTCAAGTTCGAAACGATCGAAAAAATGAGCCATGACAAGGTCAAGCAGAAAGTCACAATCCGCGTCGGAGTCGAGCAGGAACTGTCCAAAAAAATCGTCAAGTTGTTGAAAGACAGCAAATTGAAGGTGCAGAGCAGTATCCAAGGCGACGCGGTGCGTGTCTCAGGCGCGAAAAGAGATGAGCTGCAAAACGCGATCGCACTGGTCAAGAAGACCATCACCGATTTTCCGATGCAATTCAGCAATTTCAGGGACTGAAGAGCTTTAGCGAGCTCGTGCGGATTTGCTGCCAGAACACGTCACCTCGCTCCCGATCAAGCTGCGCCCGTTCGCCTTGGAAGATGCGCCCCGTGTGCAACTTCTGGCCGGCGATTTCGCGGTCGCGGAGACCACCGCTTTGATTCCGCATCCCTATCCCAACGGGATGGCGGAGGAATGGATCGCCACCCATCAGACGCAGCGCGATCGCGGCATCGCGTTCGTCTACGCCATCACTCAAGCGGAAGACGGGCTGCTGGTGGGAGCGATCGAGGTTCGGCCCGTCGCCGACGAGCACGAGAATTTCGGCTACTGGATCGGCGCGCCGTACTGGGGACGGGGATTCGCGACGGCCGCGGCGCGAGCGATGGTTGCGCTGACGTTCGGTTATCTCGACTGCGATCAGATGACGGCGTCACACCTGCTGCGCAATCCAGCGTCGGGTCGCGTCATGGAGAAGTGCGGGCTGACGCCGGTGCAGAGGGTCACGCGCGCACACCGGGGCAAGCAGGAGCCGTTTTGCATCCGCGGCATCACGCGCGATGCCTGGGAGCGATGGTCCGCTTCCGGCGACCGGTGAATGCTTTTCGCGGGAATGACGATATCCCGATTTTCTAATCGCTCGCGAGATCGGCAAGCAACGCCCGACGAGTCGGCTCCGGCACTTCGTGGAGCGTAAACGTGTAGGCAGGATGATCGACGCCGATGGAAAGAGCGCCCCCGCGACGTAGCTCGCTCACCATCGAGGGCGTGAATTCGAAGCGCACGAAGTGAACGGCGGACGTCTTTTGGTCGTTCTCGCGCTCCAGATCCTCGTCCGCGATCGCGTAAACGCGCGGCGCGTTTCCGACCTGAACCCATACCCGGTCTTCGATCCCTTTCAAGTTGGCGAGCGCCTGCTTGCGTTCCTCGACGTCCTCATATTCGACCAGCAGTGTCGCCTTCCAGTTAAGTCCGTCCGGCACCAGCGGGTTGTAAGCATCGAGCTCGTCCTGGATCGCCTCTTCCTCGAATGTCTTTTCGACCCGCAGTATCTCCTGAATCTGGTAACGAATCGTAAGCTCGTCTTCGAACAATAGTGTCAGGTGCTCGCCAAGATGCACCGCCCGGACTTTCTTGTGCGCCATGACCTTGGCGCGGAAATCCTTGCGCGCCTTGGCGTAGGTTTCCAGCGTCATCAGGCTCTCGCGCGTAATGTGCGGCATGGCGTCGCGGTTCTACGGCGTCGCGCCGTCGGCGTCGGGCGGGCCCAAGCCATACGCGATCCGCAACAGCGTCAGCGGATGCGCCTTCCGCGCGTGCGACGGCGTTTGGCCCTGCTCGACTCCCTGCAGGATTGCGCGGCTGGCTATCGGACAATCGGAGCTGATGTAGTCGGGCTCGTTCTGTCCCATTTGCCGGAACACCGGCCTGCCGATTTTCATCGATGTCTCGAAATACTCGGTCTTGACGCCCCACGTGCCGTCGTGTCCCGCGCATCGCTCTACCGTGTTGATCGACGTATCCGGAATCCATTCCAGGACTTCGCGGGTCTTCTGGCCGATGTTCTGCACCCGCGAATGGCACGGGATGTGATAGCTCACCTTGCCGAGCGGAGTACTGAAGTCCTTCTTCAACAGTCCGTCCCTGTCACGGGCCATCAGATATTCGAACGCCGCGGCCACGGCCTTTACATCGGCATCGTTCGGGAAAATCAACGGCAGCTCGCTCTTGAACATCAGCGTGCAGGACGGCACAGCGGTGAGAATCGCGAAGCCCTCCGCGGCAAGTCGCGCCATCGCTGGGACATTCGCATTCTTGAGTCGTTCCACAGAATCCAGATCACCGAGCTCGAGCTTCGGCATGCCGCAGCACACATCCTTCTGAACCAGAACGTACGGAACTTCATTGTGCTCGAGAACCTGGATCAGATCGAGCCCGATGCCCGGCTCGTTGTAGTTGACGTAGCAGGTGGAAAAGATCGCCACCTTGCCCGGCGCGCGTTCGCCGTCCTTGACCGGCCATGTTTTCGATTCCGGCGCGAGCTTGGCGAAGCGCCGGGTCGCGTAGGGCGGCAAG
>VBDA01000182.1:6463-9715 GCA_005883655.1 Betaproteobacteria bacterium
CAGCTTCCCCAGCCGGTCGGTGCTGGTGAGCATCCTGTCGCGGAAATTCGATTCCCCGCGCCGGAACTTGATGGCCTTGGCACGCAGCATCACGTGCGGAAAATCCACGTTCCAGGGGTGCGGTGGAACATACGGACACTTGGTCATGTAGCAGATGTCGCAGAGATAGCACTGATCGACGACCTTGCCGAAATCCTCCTTGGCCACACTGTCGATCTCACCACTCTTGCTCGCGTCGATCAGGTCGAACAGCGTCGGGAACGCGTTGCACAGGCTTACGCACCGCCGGCAGCCGTGACAGATGTTGAAGATGCGCTCCAGCTCGGCATCCGCGGCCGCCTGATCGTAGAAAGCCGGATTGCGCCAGTCGACAGGATGGCGGGTAGGCGCTTCGAGACTGCCTTCGCGCATGATCATTCCGCTGAAAACCGGTTGGTGCGGACGCCAGCGCGCCGCGGCCGGCCCGTGTATTTCCGCGGATTGAGCGGCGCGCGCAGCACGCCACTCGAATCCGCGGAGTTATTGCGTCAGGGCGGACCAGCGTCCGCCGACGTGCAATCGTATGTTCGCCCTGACGCAATAACAACGATTAGTCGGCAAGTGCGTCCAACGCCTTCTGAAACCTGTTCGCGTGCGACCTCTCGGCCTTGGCCAGGGTCTCGAACCAGTCCGCGATCTCGTCGAAGCCCTCGCCGCGCGCCGCCTTGGCCATGCCGGGATACATGTCGGTGTACTCATGCGTTTCGCCCGCGATGGCCGCTTTCAGATTGTCGCGGCTTTTACCGATCGGCAGATCGGTTGCCGGATCGCCGACCGCGACCAGATAATCCAAATGGCCGTGCGCGTGGCCGGTTTCGCCCTCGGCAGTCGAGCGAAATACCGCCGCGATGTCGTTTTGTCCTTCCACGTCGGCCTTGCTGGCGAAATACAGATAGCGCCGGTTTGCCTGCGATTCACCAGCGAACGCGGCCTTGAGATTGTCGTGCGTCTTGGTACCTTTGAGCTCCATTGTCATCTCCTCGTTGCTTGCCCCGCCGGTGGGGGAAAGTTGCCGCTAAAAACCTGCTGCTTCAATCTACCCGGGCAGAGGTCATGAGTCCAATTAATTGAATCAATATCGGCGATAATGCGGCTCAATCGTCTCATTGTAAAATTTTACATGCAGGCGGCGAAAAACGCGCCTGCGAGTGGCGCGACTGGACTTCGACGGGCCGGATCGACTTGTGGCTTGGCGCACTCCTACGCTCCGCTGTTGCGGGAAAGAATCCGGAACAGGTCTACGGGATGAGCGAATCCCTTCAGCGAGCGCGTGCCAAGTGCCTCGGCTTCGAATTCGTTTTCGATCCTGGCAAGCGTCTTCTGATTGGTAAGGATCTCGCCTCCCTTCGCCTCGGCGCAGAGCCGCGTCGCAAGATTGGTGACACTTCCGATAGCGGCATAGTCCTGACGACCCGCGAAGCCGATGGCACCCAGCGTTGCATAACCTTGCGCGAGTCCGATCCCGAGGTCGAGGGTATATCCGCGCTTCCGCCAGCCCCCCCGCAAAGATACGAAATCCGCCTGTAGCGACAAGCTCATGCGCGCCGCGCTGGCCGCAGCATTGTCGAGGGTAATGGGGTCGTTGAAAAATATCATCATGCCGTCGCCGGCAAAATGTTCGATCGTTCCTTCGTGCGCAACCACCAACCGGCCGACCGTGGCGTGATACTCGGAGAGCACACCCATCACCTCTTCCGGCTCCGCGGTTTCGGTGAACGAAGTGAAGCCGCGCAAATCCAGGAAAACCACGGTCACTTCGCGCCGATGCGGACGCAACAGCTCCTCCGCGCCACCGGAGACGATCAGCTCGGCAATCTGGGGCGAGAAAAAACCCTTGAGCCTGCCCATGCGCTCGATCTGCGACACCTGCTCGGCGACGCGCGTCTCCAGACGCGAATTCCATTCGGCGAGTTGTTCCGCCTGGCGCTTGACCTCATCCTGCAGCGATTTCACGCGCAGCAGCGATTTCACCCGCGCAAAGAGCTCCGGCCGGTTAATGGGTTTGGCGAGAAAATCATCGGCCCCGGCCTCGATGCCGTGAACGCGTTCGGTTTGCGGGTCCAGCGAGGTGACCATCACCACCGGCAACAGAGCCGTTGCCGGCGTCTGGCGAATCTTGCGGCAGACGTCGTATCCGGAAAGACCCGGCATCATGACGTCGAGCAGCACGATGTCCGGGATGCTGGCCGCGATTTTTTCCAGTGCCTCCTCCCCCGATTGCGCCGCCTCGACACGGTAGCCGTTGAGCGCAAGGAGGTCGGTCAGCAGCTTGACATTCTGCGGCGTATCGTCGACCACGAGGACGGTGGCGGATTCGTTCACGCAGGCTTCCCGACGAACGAGCTGACCGTTTCGATAAACTCTCTCACGCTGATCGGCTTGCTGATGAATGCGTCGAAACCCGCGCGAGTGATCTGGCTCTGATCCTGCATCGTTACCGACGCCGTAACCGCGACGACTGGAATGTCACGCGTCGTCTCGTCGGCGCGCAGACACGCCAGCGCCTCGATGCCGTTCATCCCCGGTAGCTGGATGTCCATGAGGACGAGGTCGAAGCGGTGCAGCTTCACGAGCGCCAAGCCCTCCTCGGCGGTGCCAGCCTCCATGGTCTCGAAGCCCTTGGCCTGCAGGATATCGCGCACCAGCTTCAGGTTCTTTTCATTATCTTCGACGATCAGAATTCGTCTCATGCCACCGCCCTTGGTATCGTAAATGTGAAGGTCGCCCCTTTTCCCAACTCGCTTTGCACGGTGATGACGCCGCCGTGCAGTTCCACAAACCTGCGTGCCAGCGCGAGTCCGAGCCCGGTGCCTTCCTGCTTGGTCTTGTAATCGCCACCGACCTGGCGGAACTCCTCGAACACTTTTTCCTGATCTTCCGGCGCGATGCCGATTCCGGTGTCGCTGACGGAAACCTCGAGGCCGCTCTCGACGGGTCGTGCGCGTAAGGCGACTCGCCCGCCGTCGGGCGTGAACTTGACGGCATTGGACAATAGGTTGACCAGGATCTGCTTGAACTTGCGTTCGTCGGCGCGCAGCTCGCGCACGGCGGGGTCGATTTGGAGCGAAAGTGCGATGCCGTGCCGTTGCGCTCGCTCGCGTACCAGCGTCATCGCATTTTGCAACGCGGTTGGAACATCGAAATCGGAGGGCTCTAGCTCCATGCGCCCGGCCTCAATCTTGGACAGGTCGAGAATATCGTTGATGAGCGCCA
>VBDA01000623.1 GCA_005883655.1 Betaproteobacteria bacterium
GCACTACGGAGCGTTGGACGCGATCGCGTTTTACGTCAACAAGGACAACCCGATCGAAAAGATCAGCTTCGACCAGCTCGACGCGATGTACTCGAGCACGCACCATCGCGGCGGCAAGCCGATCAACAAGTGGGGCGATCTCGGTCTCACCGGCGAGTGGGCGGACAAGCCAGTCAAGCTCTACGGTATCAAGCCTTGGAACGGCTTCGAGGAGTTCATACGCCAGCGCGTTCTGAGCGTCGGCGACAAGCGCGGCGAGTGGCGCGAGGACATCGCGTTCGAAAAAGTCGTCTTCCCGGTGGCAAAGAAGGTGTCCGACGATCGCTATGGAATCGGCTATTCCGGCATCGCCTATCTCGATGCGGGCGTGAAGGTGATTCCCGTGGTCGAGAAAGCTGGCACGACGCCGCAGGCGCCTACCTACGAGAATGTCGCGCTGGCCAGCTATCCCTTGAGCCGCCTCACGTTCTTCAACACCAACAAGGCGCCGGGGAAGCCGCTCAATCCGGCACTCGACGAGTTCCTGCGCTTCGTCCTGAGCCGCGAGGGACAGCAGGTCGTGCTCGATCAGGCGATCTATATCCCTCTGCGGGGAAACCAGGTCCAGAGCGGTCGCGCGCTGCTCGGCAAGTGATACGCCGGCAATCGGATTGACCGATCGCGAACCACCCACCCGCCGCGATCGAATTCCAACGGGAGCTCGCAATGGTCACCAAGATGCTGCAATTATTCGGTTGCGCCCGGCTCCGACTCAAACACTCGGGGGCGGGCCTCTTGTCAGCGTTGCTGGCGTGCGCGTTCCTTGCCGGCCCTGCACTGGCCGCCGATCCGCGCGAGAGCGGGCCACGCACCCTCGTCATCACCTATCACACCTCGCCCGCCAATCGGCTGGCTTTCCGCCAGGAGCTGGAGCAATCCGGCGTTCGTCAGTTGCAGCGCTGGAAGGACGATGGCGTGCTTCAAAGCTATCGTGTGCTGTTCAATCGCTACGTGGATTCCGCCAACTGGGACGCGATGACGATGGTGACCTTCGCCAAGGAATCGGATATCGAGCGCTGGAAGAAGATCGAGCTGGAAGCGCCCGCGGGTCTTTCGCAGAAAGCGCTTTCGCTGGTCACCTCGATCGATACGGTGCCCGCGGACCTGATGCGACAGAACAGCACCGCCCAATCCGGCGGCAACTCGGTCTTCGTGGTCATTCCGTACGAGTATGTGGTGCCGGTCGACGAATACATCGCCTATCTCGACGGCTATGTTCTGCCGCAGACCGACGGCTGGATGGAGGAGGGCGTGCTCGCGAGCTACGGCATTTATCTTGCCAGGTACCCCGCCGGCAGGCCATGGCAATCGTTGCTGGTGCTCGAATACAAGAGCGACCAGGCGCTCGGCGCGCGTGACGCGGCTGTGGCGAAAGTGCGCGCTCGGCTCAAGGAAAACCCGAAATGGAAGGCGATCAGCGACAGCAAGAAAAACGTGCGCGTCGAGAGATCGCCGGTGATCGCTGATTCAATTGCCGCGCGTTGACAGAAACCGTGCCATGATCGGACCCGGATCGATTCGCGGCTTGCTTTGCGGCCTGATCCTGATCCCGTCGATCGCCGGCGCGGCGTTGAGCGACGAGATCCAGGTCTACACCGACGACATCAATGCGCCGGGCGAATTCGGGCTCGAGCTCCACATCAACACCACGCCGAAGGGACGCCGGGTGCCCGATTATCCCGGCGAGGTCGTGCCGAACCACGGTTTGCGTATCACACCGGAATTATATTCCGACGAACCGCGATCCCTCGGGTAACATGTCGGCCGCGGGCGCCAAGCTTCGGCTCAAGTGGTTGCCCATTCGCCCCGCAGCGAATGAAGCGGGTTGGTTCGCCGGCGCAAACGGCGAGCTCTCGCGCCTGCAACAGAAATTCTCCCAATCGCGCGATGCATTCGAGTTGCGCATCATGAACGGCTATCGCGACGAAACGTGGCTCCTCGCGGTGAATCCCGTGTTCGGGTGGAATCTGTCGAAAGGCTATCGCAATGGCTCGCCCGACTTTTCGTTGCAGTTCAAGGCGACGCGCAAAGTATCCGAAACCGTTGCGTTGGGCGCTGAGTACTACTCTGA
>VBDA01000622.1 GCA_005883655.1 Betaproteobacteria bacterium
CGCCAGCAGCGCTTGTGCGACCGGATGACCGGGGACGCGCAAGCCTACGCTGTCCTGACCGCCGGTCACGACGTCCAGCACCGTTGCGGCGCGCGGCAGTATCAACGTCAACGGACCTGGCCAGAACGCCCGCGCAAGGGCTTGCGCGCTTGCGTCGATCTCTCGCGCCCAACGCGGCATCAGATCGGCGCTGGCCAGATGCACGATGACCGGATGTTCGGCAGGCCGTCCCTTGGCGGCAAAGATCCGCCGCACCGCATCGGCGTTGCGCGCGTCCGCGCCCAGTCCGTACACGGTTTCGGTGGGAAACGCGATCAGCGCTCCGGCGTGCAGCAACTGTGCCGCGCGCTCTATTTGCTCGGCGGTGGCGGCATTGACTGCGGACTGCCCGAGGTTTTCAACCGGCCTGGCAGCGTCGCCAACGCCGGTCCCTGGGGATTTGGTAGAATTCAAGTCTTTGCGCCGTCGTCCCCGAGGGGCGCGCGCAATCTCCACGCATTTCCAGGCATCTTCGAATAATCTACGCAGGAGCAGCGATGCGTGAGTTTCTGTTTACGTCGGAGTCGGTCTCGGAAGGCCATCCGGACAAGGTTGCGGACCAGATTTCTGACGCCGTCCTCGATGCGATTCTAGCGCAGGATCCGCACGCCCGGGTGGCGGCGGAGACGCTGGTGTCGACCGGGCTGGTGGTCATGACCGGCGAGATTACCACCGATCACAAGCACGATTATGCGCGTATTGCCCGCGACACCATCCATCGCATCGGATACAACGACCCCGAGCTCCGCTTTGATGCCGTGGGCTGCGCGGTCATGGTTTGCTATGGAAGGCAGTCGCCCGATATCGCGCGCGGCGTCGATCGGACGTCCGAGGAGTACATGAACCAGGGCGCGGGCGATCAGGGGCTGATGTTCGGGTATGCGTGCGACGAGACCCCCTCGCTGATGCCGTTTCCGATTTATTACGCGCATCGCCTGGTGCAGCGCCAGAGCGAAGTCCGCCGCGATGGCCGGCTCCCGTGGCTGCGGCCGGACGCGAAATCGCAGGTGACGGTGCGCTACGTCGACGGCCGGCCGAAGAGGGTCGACACGGTGGTGCTGTCGACCCAGCATCATCCGAGCATGAATCACAAGCAGAAGGAATTGATGGAAGCGGTGGTGGAGGAGATCATCAAGCCGGTGCTGCCGAGCGAAATGCTGATCGATACCAAGTATCTGGTCAATCCCACCGGGCGATTCGAAATCGGCGGGCCGCATGGCGACGCGGGCCTGACCGGTCGCAAGATCATCGTCGATACGTATGGCGGCGCTGCGCCGCATGGCGGCGGCGCGTTGCCGCATATGCAGCCCGCTACGTTGCCAAAAACCTTGTCGCCGCCGGCATTGCACGCCAGTGCCAGGTGCAGCTCTCGTACGCGATCGGCGTCGCGCAGCCGATCAACGTCACCGTTTACACCGAAGGCACCGGCAAGATCCCCGATGCCAAAATCGCCGAGCTGGTCACCACCCACTTCGACCTTCGGCCCAAGGGCATCATCCAGATGCTCGATTTGCTGCGGCCGATTTATCTCAAGACGGCGGCTTACGGGCACTTCGGACGCGACGAGCCCGAGTTCACGTGGGAAAATATCGACCGCGCCGACATGCTCCGCGCGGCGGCCGGCTTGAAGGGCCAAATCAGGCAGTCGGTGCCAGCTTAGCTTCTCGGCTTAAGCGAGTCACAGGAGCGTTCCCGTCGGCCGGGGCTCTTCCGGTAATGGAATGAACTCCGTCTCGTCGGGCACGGGCGCAAACTTTCGCTCGCGCCAGCGCGCGCTCGCGGAGTCGATCAGGTCCTTCGAGCTGGCGACGAAGTTCCACCAGACCAAGCGCTCGCCATCCAGCCTGCTGCCGCCGAGGAGCACCAGGACGGCGCGCGAGCGCGCTTCGATCCGGACGGTGCTCCACGGTTTCAGCATCGCCATGTGATAGGCGGGAAGCGCTTCGCCAGCGATGACGAGTTCACCGTCGATGGCGTTGACGCCGCGTTCCTCGTGCTCGGGATACAGATCGACGGCTGAGCCCGCCTCCATATCCGCGGCGACATAGAACATCGGGGAAAATGTCGATGCAGGAGACCGCTGGCCGAACGCGGTGCCCGCGATCAGGCGCATCGCCACTCCGGGCAGGGCGATCTCCGGTAGCGACGCGCTCGCATAGTGGGCAAACGACGGCTCACCCTGCTCGTGAGCCTTGGGTAGCGCTACCCAGGTCTGCAGTCCGTGCAGGCGATGCCCGGACGCGCGGTCTTCCGGCGAGGTGCGCTCCGAATGCACGATGCCGGCGCCTGCGGTCATCCAGTTGACGTCGCCCGGTTCGATCCGCTGAACGCTGCCCAGACTGTCGCGATGCATCATCGCGCCTTCAAAAAGATAGGTCACCGTGGCCAGCCCGATATGCGGATGCGGCCGCACGTCCACGCCCTCGCCGGGTGGGAAGCTCGCCGGACCGAAATGGTCGAAAAAGATAAACGGTCCGACCATCTGCGCCTCGATCGAAGGCAGAAGACGCTGCACCTCGAAGCCACCGAGATTCTTGGTATGCGGTTTGAGCAGCGCGACAATGGGCGAGGACGCGCCGGAGTCTGTTTTTGCCATGAACAATATTATCGCGCGCAACGCGCGCCGCATCTAGCAATGTGACGGTCGAATGAAAATATCGTCGGGTGCAAGCGCCGCAGGCCGCTATAGCGTTCCCCGGCGAGCCCGCTTGACGGCGAACCGGCCCGGATCGATCGCGTCGGCAAGCGTTGCTTCGAGCGGCAAGGGCTCC
>VBDA01000183.1 GCA_005883655.1 Betaproteobacteria bacterium
CTAGGCTTTGCCCCATGCCGTTTGCGGCGTGGGGGCAGACAATAAGCTCCGCGCCATGATCCGAGAGCGCACGAGCGAAGCCTTGGTCGCCAGGGCGCACGACGGCGACGACACTGTCGACGCTAGCGACGAGATTGCAGAACGCACGCACGCCGAGCGGTATGCCGTCCTTGAGCGGTGCGAGCAGCTTGTCGCCACCGAAGCGCGAAGCGCTGCCGGCGGCAAGGAGGATGCCGACGATCGGATCGCTGGCCGAAGGCGCGGTCACTCGGGAAGCAGGCGGAACCTGCCGTCCCTGACGATGACCAGCACCCGGGCGCGCTCGT
>VBDA01000184.1 GCA_005883655.1 Betaproteobacteria bacterium
GATCGCCTGGCGCGACATCGTCGATGACCAGCATCGATCCCGCCGCCAGCACCGTCCCTTCGACTTTTTCCTTGCCGAGCCGGATGAATTCATCGGTGGCAACGGCGTGCGTCTGATAGACGCGTCCCTTGTAGGATTGATCGTAGAGCGTCGCCTGGGGCAGCACTGCGGGGCCGCCGACGGCCGCGATCAGCACCGCATCGGGTTTGGCCGACATCATCTTCAGCACCTGTCCCGTCACGCTCTGGTCGGCGCGTGCGAAGCGCTCGCTGGCAACGATGCGGATGCCGGCTTTTTCGGCGAGGCCGCCGAACACCTTGTACCAGTTTTCGCCGTAGGGGTCGTTGAACCCGATGAACGCCACCGTCTTCACGCCGTTTTTCAGCATGTGCTTGATCAGCGCGGCGGCGATCAGATCGTCGTTCTGCGTGGTCTTGAATACCCACCGTCTCTTGGCATCGATCGGCTCGACCACCGACGATGTCCCGACCGTCGCCAGCATCGGCACCTTGCTCTCGGCGATGATGTCGAGGATCGCCAGCGCGTTCGGGGTCGTCGACGGTCCGATCAGCGCATCGATGTGATCTTCGCCGATGAGCTTCTTGGCGTTCTGCACCGCTCGGGTAGTGTCGCCCCCATCGTCGAGCTGGATGTACTCGACGCTGGCATCGCCGATCTTCCTCGGCAGAAGCTCGCCAGTGTTTTTTTGCGGGATGCCGATCGCGGTCGTCGGGCCCGTGGCCGAGACCATCAGCCCGACTCTAACTTGCGCCATCGCACCAGTGATGCCGAACAACAGTGCGGCAGCGGATATCGCTAAGCGGCTGAACATGAGCTTCCCCTCTTTTGCCCTCGTTTTTTGTGCACGTCGCGCAAAGATGCGCATGCTATGCCGTCGGCCGCTTCGCGACAAGCGCGTGGCGCCATTCTAGGCGACCTGCCCGGCGGCAAAGCCCGACGACCACGCCCACTGAAAGTTGTGGCCGCCCAGATGCCCCGTGACATCGACGACCTCACCGATGAAATACAAGCCCGGCACGCTCTCGACCGCCATCGTCTTCGACGAAAGATGCCGTGTATCGACGCCGCCCAGCGTCACTTCGGCCTTGTTAAAGCCAAGCGTCCCGGAAGGCAGCACCGACCAGTCATTGAGTGCCGCGCCAATCTCGCAAAGGCGCCTCTCGCTCAAGGATCTGACCGGACCGGTGGCCTGTTGCCCGCTCCCATATTCAACGCTCCACTGCTGCGCGAATCGATGCGGCAATCGCTGCGCGAGGAGGCCCGCGACGCTTGCAGACGCGCTTTTCTCGCTCGCGAGCCACGCGCTCGCGTCGAGTCCGGGCAGGAGGTCGATGTGTAGTAAATCGCCGCCGTTCCAATAGGAGGACGCCTGCAGGATCGCGGGCCCGGACAGGCCGCGGTGCGTGAACAACAGATTCTCGCGAAACCTGCCTTCATTGCATGACACCTCGGCGTCGATCGACACGCCTGAGAGATCGCCATAACGCTCGAGCGTCGCCGGCTCGAGTGCCAGCGGTACCAGAGCCGGCCGGGGAGCTACGACACCGACGCCAAACTGCTCGGCGATCCGATAGCCCAAAGGCGTGGCGCCGATTTTTGGAACCGTCAGACCGCCGGTGGCGACGACCAGCGACGTGGCGCGCACGGCAGCGCCCGAGGTCGAAACGATGAATGCGCCACTCTTGCGATCGATCTTCTCCACCGCGCACGGGACGCGCCAATCGACCGCAGCACTTTCGCACTCCGCGCGCAGCATGGCAATGATCTGCAGCGCCGAGTCGTCGCAAAATAGCTGGCCCAGCTTCTTTTCGTGCCACGCGATACCGTAGCGCTCCACCAACGCGATGAAGTCGCGCGGCGAATAGCGCGCCAGCGCGGAGCGGCAGAAGTCGGGGTTTTGCGACAGGAAGTTCGTCGCGTCGCAATGAAGGTTGGTGAAGTTGCAGCGTCCGCCGCCGGAGATGCGTATTTTTTCGCCGATGATCGGATAATGTTCGATGAGCAGTACGCGTCGGTCGCGTCGGCCCGCCTGGGCCGCGCACATCATGCCGGCAGCGCCGGCGCCGATCACGATGACGTCGTACGTTGCGGGACGCGCCGCAGTCAAAACCAGGAGCGCTTCGAGCTGCGCCGCCCTCGTTGATGCATCACGAACGCGCTCACGGCTCGAAGAATTCGCGCACCTTGTCGAACCAGTTCTTCGCCCGCGGGTTGTGCGCGCCCGGATCCTGCGCGTTGATCGCCTCAAACTCGCGCAGCAGATCCTTTTGCCGCGAGGTCAGCTTCACCGGTGTCTCGATCGCGACATGACAGAACAGGTCGCCGTAACCGCTGCTGCGCACGCCCTTGATGCCTTTTCCCCTCAACCGGAAAACCTGACCTGTCTGGGTTTCCGCCGGAATCTTGATCTTGGCATGGCCGTCCAGCGTAGGAATCTCGATTTCGCCGCCCATCGCCGCGGTCGCGAAGCCGATCGGCATTTCGCAGTGAAGATCGTTGTTCTCGCGCTGGAATACCGGATGCTCCTTCAGATTCACGACGACATACAGGTCGCCATGAGGGCCGCCGTTGAGCCCTGCCTCGCCTTCGCCCGAGAGACGGATACGGTCGTCGTGATCGACGCCGGCCGGAATCTTGACCGATAGAGTCTTGCTCTTCCTGATGCGGCCCGCGCCGCCGCAGGTCGCGCACGGCTCGGGCACGATTTTGCCGCTGCCATGACATTGCGGGCACGTCTGCTGGATCGAAAAAAAGCCCTGCGAGACGCGCACTTGGCCTTGGCCGTTGCACGTCGGGCAGGTCTTGGGCTGCGTTCCCGGCTTGGCGCCGCTGCCATGGCAAGTCTCGCAGTCCTCCATCGCCGGAATGCGGATCTTGGCTTCGGTGCCGCGCGCTGCTTCTTCGAGCGACAGTTCGAGGTTGTACCGAAGGTCGGCGCCTCGAAAGACGCCGCTGCCGCGACCGCGAGCGCCGCCCTGGCCGCCAAAAATTTCGCCGAAGATATCCCCGAAGGCATCGGCGAAACCGCCGAATCCCTCCGCCCCGCCGAATCCGCGCGCACCCGCAGCGCCGAAACCGGCAGACGGATCGACGCCGGCGTGTCCGAACTGATCGTAAGCCTGCCGTTTGCGAGCGTCGGTCAGGACCTCGTACGCTTCCTTCGCCTCCTTGAATTTCTCTTCCGAGCCCTTGTCCGGATTGCGGTCCGGATGATGCTTCATCGCCAGCTTGCGATAAGCCTTCTTGATGTCCTCATCGGACGCGTCGCGATTGACGCCAAGTGTCGTGTAGTAGTCGCGCTTAGCCATTCTTCAGTTTCCCAACCTCGGTCCCCTGACAGCAATCGGCCGAGTTAAGGGGCGCCTCATTGTCCAATAAGGCGCCCACTTCAACTCGGCCAGATATCACGTCACCGGGCGGGCAAACGGGTCGCGAATATCGCTATCGTCCCGCCGCCCGGCGACCTGATATCACTTCTTGTCTTTGACTTCCGTAAATTCGGCGTCGACGACCTTTTCCTCGCCACTCTCGCCTGCTCCGCCCCTAGCCTTGTCGCTTCCGCCCTGAGGATTGGCGCCGGCTTGCGCCTCCGCCTGCGACTGCGCGTACATCGCCTCGCCGAGTTTCTGCGACGCCGTCATCAGCGCCTGCGCCTTGGCCTCCATTGCATCCTTGCCCGCGTCCTTGTCCTTGAGCAGCTCTTCGGCTTCCTTCAATGCACCCTCGATCTTGCCCTTTTCGTCGGCGCCGATCTTGTCGCCATACTCGGTCACCGATTTTTGCACGCTGTGCACCAGCGCGTCGAGGTGATTGCGCGCCTGCACGGTCTCGAGCATCTTCCGATCGTCCTCGGCATGCTCCTCGGCGTCCTTGACCATTTTCTGGATCTCGGTCTCGGAGAGGCCCGACGACGCTTTGATGGTGATCTTGTTTTCCTTGCCGGTCACCTTGTCCTTGGCATTGACGTGCAGGATGCCGTTGGCGTCGATGTCGAACGTGACCTCGATCTGCGGCAGGCCGCGAGGCGCCGGCGGAATCCCTTCCAGATTGAATTGGCCGAGGCTCTTGTTGCCCGACGCCACGTCACGCTCGCCCTGCAGCACGTGGATGGTCACCGCCGCCTGATTGTCGTCGGCGGTCGAGAACACCTGCTGCGCCTTGGTCGGAATGGTCGTGTTCTTCTGGATGAGCTTGGTCATCACGCCGCCCAGCGTCTCAATGCCCAGCGACAGTGGCGTCACGTCGAGCAGCAGCACGTCCTTGACGTCGCCCTGCAGCACACCGGCCTGGATCGCCGCGCCCACCGCGACCGCTTCGTCCGGGTTGACGTCCTTGCGCGGCTCCTTGCCGAAGAATTCCTTCACCTTTTCCTGCACCTTCGGCATCCGCGTCATGCCGCCGACCAGAATCACGTCGCCGACGTCGGACAGCTTGACGCCTGCGTCCTTGATCGCAATCCGGCACGGCTCGATGGTGCGCTCGATCAGATCCTCGACCAGCGCCTCGAACTTGGCGCGGGTGATTTTGATCGACAGATGCTTCGGGCCGGACTTATCGGCGGTGATATACGGCAGGTTGATCTCGGTCTGCTGTGAGCTCGACAACTCGATTTTCGCCTTCTCCGCCGATTCCTTCAGCCGCTGCAGCGCGAGCACGTCGTTCTTGAGGTCGACGCCCTGATCGCGCTTGAATTCGGTGACGATATAGTCGATCAGACGCTGGTCGAAGTCCTCGCCGCCGAGAAAGGTGTCGCCGTTGGTCGACATGACCTCGAACTGGTGCTCACCCTCGACGCTGGCGATCTCGATGATGGAGATGTCGAACGTGCCGCCGCCCAGGTCGTAGACGGCGATCTTGCGATCGCCTTCCTTCTTGTCCATCCCGAAGGCGAGCGCCGCCGCAGTCGGCTCGTTGATGATCCGCTTGACCTCGAGGCCGGCGATCCTGCCTGCGTCCTTGGTCGCCTGCCGCTGCGAGTCGTTGAAATACGCAGGCACGGTAATCACCGCCTCGGTGACTTCCTCGCCGAGATAATCTTCGGCGGTCTTTTTCATCTTGCGCAGGATTTCCGCCGATACTTGCTGCGGCCCGATCTTCTTGCCGCGCACCTCGACCCAGGCGTCGCCGTTGTCGGCGCGAACGATCTTATAGGGCATCAGGGCGATGTCCTTCTGCACTTCCTTTTCCTCGAAGCGGCGGCCGATCAGCCGCTTGATCGCATAGAGGGTGTTCTTGGCATTGGTGACGGCCTGCCGCTTGGCCGGTGCGCCGACGAGAATCTCGCCGTCATCCTGATAGGCGACGACCGACGGGGTCGTGCGGGCGCCTTCCGAGTTTTCGATCACTTTGGGCTTGCCGCCTTCCATGATGGCGACGCAGCTGTTGGTCGTACCGAGGTCGATACCGATTGTCTTGGCCATGATTTTTTCCTTCCGTTCCGGGAATTGCTTGCTTGAGCTTTATCTGAGGCGTTAGTTGGGTCTGGTGCGTCTGGATTCAAGCAAAAAGGAGCGCTTTAAACCGGGCTTTCGGGACTCTTGGCGACGGCAACCAGCGCCGGCCGGAGCACGCGATCGTTGAGCAGATACCCCTTCTGAAAAACCTGAACCACGGTGCCTGGCGGCTCTCCCGACTCGATCATGGTCATCGCCTGGTGGCGATGAGGATCGTATTTTTCATGCAAAGGATTGATCTCGACGATGTCCGCTTTGTCGAATGCAGCCTCGAGGTTCTTGAGCGTCAAGGCCACGCCGTCCCGCAGTGCCTCGGTCTTGGCGTTCGGCGTCGCCAGGGTCAGCTCCAGCGCGTCCTTGACCGCCAGTAACTCCTGCGCAAAGCGCTCGACCGCGTACTTGTGCGCCTTGGCGACGTCGTTCTGGGCCAGCCGCCGGGTGTTGTCTGCCTCGGCTTTGGCGCGGAGCCACGCGTCCCTGAGTTCGCCGGCTTCGGCTTCGGCACGTTTGAGCTGGGCAGGCAAGTCGAAGCCATCTCCTGCTTCGTCTGCGGCCGCGTCCGCCGGCGACGGCGGGGAAATTCGTTCACTTCGGGACAGATGGGGCCGTTTGCACATGTTTCAACCCGCCTCCACCCGGGCTGCTGGAATGAATCCCCGGGCTGTTTTCTTACTGCTTGGCGCCGAGCGCTTTCGCCCTTGCCTCGGTCAATTCGCGCGCCGACGCGTCGGGCGGTGGCTCGAGCCAGCCTCCCAGATTGCGAACGGCCAGATCCGCCAGCGCCGCAATCCAGGCCGGACGCTCGTTCAGGCAGGCAATATAGTGAAATTCCCTGCCGCCGGCCTTGAGGAACGCGGCCTGTCCTTCCTGCGCGATTTCCTCGAGCGTCTCCAGACAGTCGCTGACAAAGCCGGGGCAAACGACGTCGACACGCCCGACGCGCTCCTTCGCCAGCGCGACCAGGGTCGGCTGCGTGTAGGGTGTGAGCCATGCTGCGCGGCCGAAGCGGGATTGGAATGTGACCATCGCTTGCTCCCCATTCAACTTCAAGCCCAGTTCGGTTGCCACCAGCCGTGCGGTCTTCTGGCATTGGCAATGGTACGGGTCGCCGAGCGCAAGCGTTCGCCGCGGCATCCCATGGAAGGAGAACAGCAGCCTGTCCGGCCTGCCGTTCCTGACCCAATACTCGTTGACGCTTTGCACCAGCGCGTTGATGTAGCCTGGATCGTCGTGATAGGCGTCGACCACGCGAAGCGCAGGCACGCGCCTTTGCCGCCCCGTGAAGTCATTGATCGCGTCGAGCGCGGACCCGGTCGTGCTCGACGAATATTGGGGATACAGCGGCAGCACTAGCACCCGATCGCATCCCTCCGCCTCGAGATTCGCCATCGCCGACGCGATCGAGGGCTGTCCGTATCGCATGCCCAACGCCACTTGCGCGAAATCGGACGGGAGCCCGAGGTCCTTCAGGCGTTGCCCGAGATAACCC
>VBDA01000185.1:0-326 GCA_005883655.1 Betaproteobacteria bacterium
CAAGTGCCAGGGTGAAATGGAATGGCCCCCCCACGGACGCATACGAGCCGCTCTGTGGATCCCCGGGGATGTTATCCAGCGCAAAGGAATTGAAAGTGAAGGATCCGGAAAAGGTTGTCGGATTGCTGGTATTGTCGGTGACCGCGTCAGGAAACGGGCTGTCGGGGTCCAAGCTCGCAATCTGGGTCAGATGACCGGTATAGAAGAATGTTATGGGGGCGGCGTTCGCTGCGCATGTTATCAAAAAGGCCGTCGTAACCAGAATCGTCCCGCAGAGGCGCATCATCCCGTGCTCTCCCTTGAAAATCCAAACCGCGCAAAGCGTG
>VBDA01000185.1:416-6897 GCA_005883655.1 Betaproteobacteria bacterium
CAACAATGATTGGGCACCAACATTCAGTCGCTTAGATAAACGCCCTGCCTTCGGGGCGCATCGAATTGTAAGAAACTTCGACAGACTCACTGGGATAGGCGTCAAGGCGACGATAGAAAATCCCGTAGACAACAGAGGCGATGCGAACGTCATATTGCTGCGATTTGATTGTCGAAAAAGTTTACATACAAGGCTCGTAAGCATCCACAAGCTGTGATCAATCAAATGATTTTTCACATATTTCTCGCGAGGGCACGCTTGGTGCTCCCCGATAAAACAGAGCACCGTGGCGACTCGGGCCATGGGGTGCGTCTTATTGTGAAGGACAGAACGTGAGCGTATGCAAATGGAAACGCATGCTTGCATGCACTTGCTTCGCGACTTCAACCACCATCGGAACCGCGACAGCCGGATCGATAGCACAAGACCGAGTGCAGGCCGGCCTCTGGGAAATCACCTTTATGCAAGATGGGGCGCCAAGCACAAGTACCTATTGCATTACGCCGGCAGCCGCAGGAGTGATGAACAGCGACTCCGCAACGGTTCAAGGGTACGTTGAAAGAGCGGTTTCAAAAGAAGACGGCGGTAACTGTACACTCAAGAAATTCGAGTTGCAGGGGAACACGCTTTCTCTGATTAAAGCGTGCCGTTCAGGTGAGTCAGAGTTCACAGTATCACTCGTAAGGACATACCATGGCGACACCGCCGAAAGCGAAGTGGTGTCGAAGGCTGGGGAACGCGAACTTCGTATCAAAAGTAAGCAGCGGCGGGTTGGTTTCTGCGAAGAGGACTCGCACCGCGGCGTGGACACCGTCGGGGCGAGTAAGTAGTCCACGAGCGACCTATCACGCTAGGGGACGGAAGCGCGAGCCCGCGCTGCGATGGTTCGCGCGAGCCATACGCGCCCCGCCCGCGGCGCGTCGATCACTACGGGAATCCCGCCGGAGCTGCCAGCTCAACCCGCCAAATGGGGCCGCCGTTGTATAAAGGGCCTTCGAATTTGACAAATGCTGGAGCCTCGCCACCGAGAACCCATATCTGCATGTCTGCTGGCTGTTTGCCCAATAGAGACGCCAGCAACCCGGTGATGCCTCCGATTTTTACTTTCACGACATAGTGCATGGCTTTGTGTTTGATGGCGCCACTTGAGAACGGCTCCTCGCCTTTTGGAAGAATTATCAGGTCGACGAGGCGTGGCTTCGGTGTCATCGCCACCTGGGACACGATCGTTTGCGGGACGCTCGGTTGAATGTGCCTCACCAATGTGAAAAGTAAGCCATTCGCGACGTCGGCTGGCAGAGTAAGCCGCTCGCTTATGGTTTGCTCTTTGCCGTCATCATCCGTATAGCGGACCATGACCTGGCCCGTGGAAACATCGATTGACGTTTCCATCGGGTGCTTGAACGACGGACCTTTTTGAATGGCATGATCGCTCCAAAGTCGAAACTTGGCAGACTGAGAGAATATGGCCGTCTCATCGTAGAGCGAGCCGTCTTTGAAATGAAAGATCAGGTGATTCCTTACGCGATCGCCTTCTGCGACCTGTGTTAGTTCACCGTCAGCGAGGCTCTTGCCTTCTAGGGTGCGTAGCGCGAGAAAACCGTGCAGCAGGCCTTCCGTGTGACGGACAGACACCTGTTCAGCGGACAGTTGTCCTGTCTGGAGCAAGACAGTGCAGCCAAGGAAGAAGATCAGCTTGGACCAAAGAGCTGCGTGCCAGCATGATGTGGTTATTCCCACACTGGACCTTGCGAACGGAACCGGAGAGAACTACAAGTTCGAAGCATTATCAGTGCCGATAGTTCCCTCGAACCTCATGAGGTTGGTATGGTCGCATGTCAACCTGGAGACTAGCCATGGTTGTTGGGCGCGGATCATCTGCGCCGATTACATTTAGGGTTGTCTGCGGGCGTTCATTGTGCTCAGATTAGGAGACTTCAAACCAGTCCGCGTGCAATCACCGCGATTGCCGATCGTGCCGATGTGCAATGGGTGCGGTGAAGCAACCGCGCTGCCGATGCCTCGGGATGGAGGGAGTCGTCGACGCCAGAGGCTGGACTACCCTTTCGCCACGCCTACTGGGCGACTGGCGCGTCCGAGATGAGTTCCGCGTAACCGAGCATCGGCAGCGGCGGCGGCAGATGCAGCTTTTCGGCAGCGCTCATGCGGATCTGATAGGAGAAGCGTTTCAAGGGCTCGATCGGGATCGCCGACGGCGGTACGTGGTCGACCAGGATCTGCTCGGCCTTGTGTGCCGTGAACTGCCCGACACTGTAATAGCGGCTGACCAGACCGGACAGCGCACCGGCCTGCATCAATTGTTCCGTCGAGGCGAACGTGGGAAGTCCGATCTCCATGGCGGTCGGTATGATCACGTCCTGCGCCAAGGTGCCGAGAAAGCTGTCCGGAGGCAGATACAGCCATTGTGCTTTGGCATCCTTGAGCTCGCGCACCAGGTCGGCGGCGCCGTCGGCAGTGACTTTGCGGTTCGCATCCAGGCGAAACGTCCTCGAGACCGTGTCAAAGCCGATGGTGCGCCCCAGCTTGCGAATCGCATCGAGCACCACGACCGAATTCTGTTCGGTCGGCGTGTACAGCACACCGAGCGTGTCGAAAGGCCGGTAAGCCGCCATCGCCTTGATCTGCGCATCGATGGGCGCTACGTGCACGACGCCCGTCACCTTGCGCTTGACCGCGCTTTCCTTCTCCGAGACGATTTTCGCCAGCGTCGGGGACGCGACCAACGTGAAGACCACCGGAATATCAGTAATGTACTCGCTTTGATCGGCTGCATCGAATGGTCCAACCACACCGAGTGTGACTGTCGTTCCCCACGTGTAGATGAGATCGGGGCGGGTGGTTCGAATCTCCTGGATGAACCGGGGCATACGCGAGGAGTCCCGGTTCATGTCCCGATAGGTGATCTGCACGGGGACCTTGCGCGAGGCGAAGTAATCCTCGAAGCCTTTCTCCACGTCAGTTTTGCCGCGAAACGTGATCGCGTAGATGCGAAACGGCTTGCTCGGGACACGCCGGCTCGACGCGGCAGCTTCCTGCGCCAGCGCGAGCGCGGTGGGCCAGCTGGAAAGTGCCGCGGCCGCACCGTACTCAAGAAACGCGCGTCGAGATAGTCGTTTGGTCATGTTCTTGCTCCTTCGAGAATTGCTTCAGGCTGGGGCGAGCGCCGAGTTCGCCGGACGGCGTGTGGCTATGACAAAGCACAAGCCGCACACGATCACACCGATTCCAATGGTCACGAAGCTGGCTCGGTAGCCGAAACCGAGTAGCAGTACGCTTGCGATCAATGGACCGATCGCGTTGCCGAGCCGCTCGATCAACCGATACACGCCGTACACCGACGATTCGCCCATCAGGGCGACCTCGGCATCGCAATGCTCTCGTACCAGTGCGCTTTGGGCCGAAATGGACAACGATTGACCGACGCCCACGAGCAGCGTCGCCGCGAATACCCAAGCGACGTCGTTGCCGAACAGCATCAGCACACCGCCGAGGCCCGACGTCGTCAGGCCCACGCCGACCAGCAGCTCCATCCGGTCGCGCGTCGCGGCGATCGACGCCGCGATCGGGGAGAGCACGACCATTGCGACGGCATAGACCATCAGTATGCGGCCAACTACCGATTGTGAACTTCCAATCGATAGCACGTACAAGGGTACGAGGTAGAAACACATGCCGGTGAGGAGGACCTTGGCCGGGACCGCTGCGAGCGCGGTGACCGTCATGAATCGCCGATTGAGGAGCAACCCGCGGATCTCGCGCAAGCTCGGCATCTTGGCGGCAGCACGCCGCGCATCCGCCAGCCCTTCTTCCGGTAGCTGCCAGATGGTAGCGATCGACGCGAGCGCAAGCACCGCCGAGACGACGAGCGTCAGCCGCCGACCAATGTTGTCCGCCAGGATGCCCCCGATCGACGGTCCACAGATCGTAGCCACCATGATCGCGCCGATGAACAGAGAAAAGCTGCGCGCCCGATTGCTCGTCGTCGCGTGTTCGAGCACATGCGCTTGTCCGGCGACGAACACCAGGGCATAGCCGACCGCGCACAGCGAGCGCCAGAGCAGCAGATCGAGCACGCTCCCCGCGAGCGCACTACCCGCGAAACCGAGTGCGGCGATGGCGGCGCCCTGCAGCATTGCACGACGCTTGCCGGCGCGCTCGCAGTAGCGTCCGAGCGATGGCTGAGCGATTGCCACGATGAACATGAACAGCGCGATCGGCAGGCCTACCACGATCTCAGGCGAGAGCCATGGAACCGGGACCAACAGCTCCTTGATATAGGCGGGCAGGAACGGCCGCGTGAATTCCTCGGCGAGGATGAAGATGAACAAGGGTGCCCGGACCTTGGCCAGTTGGCTGTCGTCTTTTTGGGCAGTTCCGTCGTCGACGCCGAATCGGAAGCGTGGGCCAAGCGCGTGCAGGCCCTTCTGGGCGGCCGCCAGTCCGGGCGGGCGCTCGTGCGCCGGACTCCGCTTCAAGGTCTCCAGATCGCGTACCAAGGCGTCGTAGGCAGAATTGACCCGCGCACGTAATACCTCGATCAGCTTGTGGACGCCAGCGAGCGCGGCATCTGTGCGAACGCTGAATCGCGAGGTGAAATCACCTGAGGCGCCGCGCTCGAACGCCTCATCGAGTGACCTGAATGCCCGATCGAACTTCGAACCGACCATGAAGTGAAGCAGTTCGAGGGTTAAGAACAGTGCCACCACCAGTACGATCAATACGTCGTACAGCATGTCGAGCACCATGCGGTCGACGAAATACACGCCGATGCCTATGTGCAGCATGCCCACCCGCTTTTCCGCCGCGGCGATCGGCATGGACACGAGGAATTGGTCGCCGACGCGAACCGGCAACGGAGAGGCGTGCGGCTGAGGCGTCATGGCGAGGATCGCCGGACTGTGGAAGTATTCGGCGGCGCCGCGGGGCTGCGTGAACCGCTGGTACACGATGTTGCCCTGCATGTCGGTGAGGGCAACGTAGGACACCTCGCGAATCGACTCCTTGAGCTCGTCGAATGATTGTTCCACGCCGTACATCTTGCCGAAGTCGATGCGCTGCTCCATGGCCTTGATGATCAGCGAACGAACCGTGGCGCCGCCGCTGGCGACCTTCTTTGCCATTTCCGGCACAAGAGCGCGCTCGAATGCCTGGTGCGACAGGTAAGCGCTGACCGCAAGCGCCAGAAGCACGATCAGCATCAGCACGCCGGTCAGGCGCAGGTAGACGCTGCGCAGATAGCTCGGGCTCACCGCTTCTCTCCTTGTGCCAGCTTTCCGCGCAGTATTGCGATTTCTGTCTCGGCGTTGCGCACGCTTTCGACGTAGCGCCTGAGTGCTGTTCCGAATGGACCCTTGCGAACGGATGAGGCCAGTGGATCGGCCGAGCCAAGCGCCGCCGCGACCGTGTCGACATCGCGCGACAACCGGTTCACCACCCCCAGCAGTGCAAACGAGGCCAGCGTCGCAGCGGCCAGAAACACGAGCAACGCTTGAAGCGCCAGAGTGCCTGCCACTGCATTGCTCGTCGCCTTGAGCTGGTCATCCGAATAGCGCACGACCACGTGCCCTATCGTGAGGCCGAAACTGTTCTTGAGGAGGTTCGTGGCCGCCGAGTCGGTGCCGTCCCGGACGAACCAGTCGGACCCGTTCGATCGGCGCGCTGCTTCCAGCCAGCTCGCTGGCACCGGGCGCGCCAAGCGCAATCGGTCGGTGCTGTAGAGCAGGTTCCCCTCGTCGTCCAGGACGTCGATGCTCAGGATCAAGCTATCCGTGGCGCGCTCGCGCTCCAGCGCTCCTGGGAGCGTGCCGATATCCGAGAAACTCATGCCAAGCGCGAGCGACGACTGAATGTTGTTCTCGATCGCCTGTCCGGTCGCCACAAGACGTTCCTGGACGATGCGTTCGGCGATGCTGCGGTACTTGAAAAAATTGAGAAGACCGGCCATGCCGACCGCAAACAGGCACACCAGGATCGCGACCAGGATCATCTGCGGTCGATTCGTCTTCATCAATGTCGCTCCTCACCGGACTCCACGCGTCCGCGAGTCGGCTCGTTGGCCTCGCAAGAGTTGCTTCCTACTCAATTCGTGCAGCGTCATCGGTTCGCTGCGATTCCCGTCGTCAACCAAGTCTTCGGTCAGTTTCTTGTACATGCGCCAATGTACAGCACAAGCGGCGGCGCTAGGTCGGGTATCCCAAACGCCCGGACAAGGGTTGTTCTTGACCATCGCCGGCATGAGCACCCTGAGACCATTCAGCAGGATAAGCAAGATGTGTGCGCAGCCTTCGATACCACGGGGCTAATCCATTGCGGCAGCGAAACCGCTGCCGAGCGCTGAAGGACAGCGTGCGAAGCGCCGAGCTCGAAGCCGCTTCGGCGTCGACGAGCCGGAGCTAGGTTACAAGAGGGCTAGATTCCGACAAGCAGCGTCGAGATATCAGATGCGCGCGCACTGACGCTA
>VBDA01000186.1 GCA_005883655.1 Betaproteobacteria bacterium
CGAAGAAGGTGAAATCCGGCAAAGGTTTCGACCTCGAGGATTTCAAGGCGCAGATCGGCCAAATGCGAAAGATGGGCGGCATGGAAAGCCTCCTCGACAAGTTGCCCGGTGACCTCGCCCGCGCCGCGCAGGGCAGCCAGGTCGACGAGCGCGCCATTCGCAGGCTGGTAGGAATCATCGATTCCATGACGCCGGGCGAGCGGGCCAAGCCGGAGCTGCTCAAGGCTTCGCGAAAACGACGCGTTGCAGCCGGCGCGGGCGTGTCGGTGCAGGAAGTCAACCGCCTCCTGACCCAATTCGAGCAGACCCAGAAGATGGTGAAGATGGTGGCCAAGGGGGGCATGCAAAAAATGCTGCGTGGGCTCAAGGGCGGGTTCCCCGGTCTCCGCTAGGCTGGCCTCCACTGCTGATCGCGGGTTCGATTGTCACTGGCGGCTTTTTCGTCGTATAATCAATGTCTTTTTTTGTTCAGGCGGAATTCGCGATGGTTGTCATCAGATTGGCTCGGGGCGGCGCCAAGAAGCGGCCTTTTTTCAACGTCGTCGTGGCCGATTCGCGCAACCGGCGCGATGGGCGCTTCATTGAGCGCGTCGGCTTCTACAACCCGATTGCTGGAGACGGCGAAGAGGGACTGAGGCTTTCGCTCGATCGAATCGATCATTGGAAGCATCGCGGCGCGATGCTCTCGGACACAGTCGCTGGCTTGGTGAAGAAGGCCGTTCTCGCGAAGGCGGTCACCGCACCCGCGGCGAACGCTGAATAAGGCAACAAACGTAGTCCGGGAAGTAAAAGCAGGCAGTGCGGCGACCGCGACACCGAAGTCCGGGTCGGGAGCGGGGTCCATGGTGGTCATGGCGCGCGTGCTGGCTCCCTATGGCATCCAAGGCTGGATCAAGACGCGGCCGTACACCGCTTCGATCGCGACGCTTTTGGACTACACGACATGGTGGCTTGCGCCGGCGCGCAACCCCGAAGCATGGCGCGAATTTACGGTGCGGGCGGCGCGCCAACACGGCGATACACTGGTTGCGGCACTCGATGGGCTCGCCGATCGCGAAGCAGCCCTCCAGTGGCGGGGCGCCTGGGTGGCTGTGCCTCGCTCGGCATTGCCCGAGCCCGGCACGGGCGAATTTTATTGGTCCGACCTGGTCGGACTGGTCGTCGTCAACCGGGTGGCGGAGAAGCTCGGCCGGGTAGGCAAAGTGCTCGAGACCGGCGCGCATCCGGTGTTGCATGTGGAGTCGGAGGACGGCGTGGTGCGGCTGATTCCGGTCGTCGCCGCGTATGTCGATGCGATCGATCCGGCCGCCGGTCGGATCATGGTGGATTGGCCGGCGGACTTTTAAGGGGTGCCCGCCCTAAGCGCGGTCGAGGCATGCGGATCGAAATCGTCACGCTGTTCCCCGAGATGGTGGAGGCCGCGGCGTGCTACGGCGTGACCGGGCGTGCTCTGGAGCGGGGGATCTGGACGTTGAGCTGTCGCAACCCGCGAGACTTTGCGACGAACAGCTACCGGACCGTCGATGACCGGCCTTACGGCGGCGGCCCGGGCATGGTGATGACCGCGGACCCCCTCGGAAAGGCGCTGCGCGCTGCGCGCGAGGGCATGCGTGCCGCAGGGATCGAGGCGGCGCCGGTGGTGCATTTGTCGGCGCAGGGGGAGCCGCTCACCCATCGGCGGGTGGTCGAGCTCTCGGCGGGGCCGGGCATGGTCTTGCTTGCCGGGCGCTATGAAGGCATCGATGAGCGGCTTCTGGAGCAAGAGGTGGATCTGGAGTTCGCGGTAGGAGATTTTGTCGTCTCCGGCGGAGAGCTTCCCGCGCTGCTCCTGATCGACGCCGTGGTCCGGCAGCTGCCCGGCGTGTTGAACGATGAACGGTCCAAAGTCGAAGAGTCGTTTGTCGATGGCCTGCTCGATTGTCCACACTACACGCGGCCGGAGACCTATGAAGGCCACGCCGTGCCGCCGGTGCTGTTGGGCGGGGACCACTCCGCGATCGCGCGCTGGAGACACAAGCAGGCGCTGGGGCGGACTTGGCGGCGGCGCCCGGACTTGCTCGCGGCGCGAGGGATGAGTGAAGACGAGACGAGTCTGCTTAAGGAATACTTGAACGAGCTCACGAATGAGTCGGACGAAGGAAAAAAACAGCGGTAGCATTGCAGGTGATCGACAACAAAGGATGCGCAACAGATGGCGATCTGCGCTGCGCACAAGGCCACGGGCCATAACATTTACGGAGCATACGCAGATGAATATTATCGATACGCTGGAACAGGAAGAAATCGCCCGCCTGGGCAAGACGGTGCCCGAGTTCTCGCCGGGGGACACCGTCATCGTCAATGTCAATGTCGTCGAGGGTGAGCGGAAGCGCGTGCAGGCCTACGAAGGGGTGGTGATCGGCAAGCGCAACCGGGGTCTGAACTCCTCGTTCGTCGTGCGCAAGATTTCGAGCGGCGAAGGCGTGGAGCGGACATTTCAGACGTATTCACCGCTCATTGCCAGTATCGAAGTGAAGCGCAAGGGCGATGTGCGGCGAGCAAAGCTTTATTACCTGCGCGATCGTTCGGGAAAATCGGCTCGCATTCGCGAAAAGCTCGCGCACCGCGAGGGCGGCAAGCAGGGCGAGTAGGCATCCGCCTGAAGCGCGGACCACGGAAGATAAGGAAAGCGGCCGTTTCGGCCGCTTTTTTTATGGTCGCGGCGACCTGACCGACGCGTTGTTCGGGATCTGAGCCTCTACCCAAGGGACTGACGCAGCACGGCAGCGAATGCCGCGGGGCGCCACCTCCGAAGCCCTGTTTGGAGTCGCGATATCCCTCGACTTGCATTGGAACCTCATTTACCGGAGTATTCCAATGTCAGAATCCGTCCCTTTTCGGCCCAGATAACTAATGAAAGCGACGCTGTACGAAGCGCTCGGTGTTCCGCAGCTTGCCTCCGACGAGGAAGTGCGGGCCGCGCTGCGCCGCCTGATCCGAAAATATTATGCGAAAACACGCGACGGGCAGGGCAATGTCGAAGAAGCACTCCGCTTTATAAATCATGCCAGTCGCATACTCAGCGACCGCGGCCATCGGCTCCATTACGACAAGGAGCTCTCCGTTACCACCGAGGCCAATACCGAGCAGCGGATCGCGCATTTCGTGAGCAATGTCGCGGCAACGCTCGGGGGAATCGCGACCGGCGATGACGTTATCGACCTCGACGAAAAGGCATTGACCTTGCCTTTGAACTCGCCCGGAAAGCATCCGCATCATCCCGGTTTGACCGAACGCGTTGCCTCGATCGGGCGCTCGACGCTCGGACAACTTGCGTTGTGTGTGTTCTTCGGCGCGTTCATCGCGGCCGCGATCGTGTTCGTGACGCCCACCGACGCGGTGCTAGTCGCGAAACAGGTTCTGGTCTGGCTGACACTATCGCTGCTCGCACTTGCTCTGGTCTATGCGGTCGTCCACGGCTTGGCATGGATACGTCAACGCAGAATCAGCCCGGAGCCGGCGCTGGTCCCGCAAACCGACCTGGCGATCCTCAACTGGAGACGGGAAAAGAGCGTCTTTTTGGGAACGGACGCTCCCCACGAGGACGCGAGCTGGATCTTCCAGTTGCGCATGGCCGAACTCGAGCGCGCGAAGGCCGGCCGCACCAGCGAGCCCCGGCCATGGAACCGCCTGGTGGCGCGGCTGTTCGATTATTCGATCTGGGGACTGGTGCTCGCGCTTCTGCTCTCGGCGCTGCACGGCGCGGGGGTGATCAGCGACCGTAGCGCGTTCTGGGTCGGGCATCCCTTGTTCGCGCCGATCCTGATCACCTTGAGTTGGGTGCCGATCGAGGTACTGCTGATTGCGGCACTCCAGCTCACTCCGGGTAAATGGCTGTTCGGCGTTTATCTGCAGTTTTCCATAAGTGATGCCTACGCCCGGCGCGACGTCCGGGCGCAACTGCGCCGTGCGCTGCGACGCTCGTTTCGTGTCTGGTGGGAGGGCATTGCCTGCGGATTTCCGTTTTTGGCGCCGATATTGGTCGCGATCGCGTACGAGAAGATTGCGCAACGTGGCGAGACCGACTGGGATTTCGCGGAGGATTGTCTGGTGACTCACAGCCCGCCGGGAGTGCTGAATAGCATCACCGGCGTGGTTGGATTGGCGGCAATGCTCTGGCTCTACGGTGTCGCGTGGCATGAGCCGATGGCCCAGTCGATCAGTGCTGCCAAAAACGCCATCGTCGCCTTGGTGCCGTCGCCCCCGTCGTTGCTGCCGCGTGGTTTTCAGGGCGACGTTGGCAAGATCAGCGCGATCGCGAAAGGGATAGGCGCGTCGCTGCAGGGGCCCGACACTGCGCTAGCCACCTCCGCCAATGATGTCGACACGACAGCCCTGTTTGCGGACCGGCAGGCGCGACTTTCGCTTTTCCGCGGCGAGGGGCCACGCATGCTGCGGGCCGGGAACTGGCGCCGCGCGACCGAGATCTGCCGCGCCTGGTCGGACCTCGAATTCTGGAGCGCCGAGCCGTGGCGCTGTCTGGGGTACTCGCTTCAGGCGCAGGGCTACCACCAGGAGGCGATCAACGCATTCCGCAAGGCTGCGCAATACGATCCCACGGACCGAACCCTCGAATCGGCGATCGACAAGAGCCAGCGCGGCATCGTCGCCGACTTCCTCAACAAATACCGGCGCTAGCGTACTGAGTACGCTAGGCCCTCGGGGTCGCGCCTTCGGATTCGCTCGCGGCCTCCTCGGCTTCGATGCTGCGGCGCACGGCCTCCATATCGAGCGCTTTGGCTGCGGCAAGCACATGCTCCAAAGCTCCGGCGCCCAGCGCGCCAGCTTCGGAGAACACGATGATGTTATCGCGAAAGATCATCAGTGTCGGAATCGATCGAATGCCGAACTGAGCGGCGATTTCCTGTTGATCCTCTGTATTGACCTTGGCGAACAAGGCATCCGGATGCCTCGCCGCGGCAGCAGCGAAAACCGGCGCGAACGCACGGCAGGGCGCGCACCACGGCGCCCAGAAATCGACGATCGCCAAGGGATGATCGTCGATGGATTTCGCGAAATTATCCGACGTGATCTCGAGTACGCCCGTTGTGTCGTCAGCGACGCTGGCTTGCTTGCTGGTCTCGGTCATAGCTCGTCCCGCGATTTGCCGGCGAAAGATGCGCGGCAAGTTCGGCGCACCGTGGCGCTGTAGCGTTTATTTGCGCTTGAGCAGGAAGAAGAACGCCCCGTCCTGCTCGCCATGCTGCAAAAGCTGATTTCCGGTCTGCTTCGAGAAAGCCTGAAAATCGCGGACCGCCGCCGGGTCCGTCGCGAGGATGCGCAACACCTGGCCGCTACTCATGTCGTTGAGGGTTTTTTTGGTGCGCAGGATTGGCAGCGGGCAGTTCAGCCCCCGCGCATCAACCTCCCGATCGAAATGAACAGTCGCTTCCATCATGAGATCCTAACTCGCAAGCGGTAGTCCCGCACGCGTCCAGCCGGCGATGCCGCCGCCGAGGTTGTAGACGCGTTGAAACCCGCGCTGGTCCATCCAAGCGCATCCTTGCGCAGAGCGCGCCCCGGATTGACAGACCAGAACGACGGGCGAGCTAGGATCAAAAGCGTCGGCTTTCGCCGGCAATGTGCCAAGCTCTACATGCTGCGCGCCAGCAATCGTCCCGCGCGCAAACTCGCCCGCGGTGCGGACAAGTATAACAAAGCCGTAGCGCTCTTCTTCGCGGCGCATGTTCACACTACGCCGCGACGCTGGCGCATGGCAGCGGCGGGAGCGACGAAGCACATGTCTATCGACGGATTTTTTCCAGCAACGCGCTGGTCGAGCGGCCGGCGAGGAGCGGGATGGATTCGAAGCGCCCGCCCCAGCCACGTACTTCGGCGGCGCCCACCGTGGTTGCGATGTCGTAATCTCCGCCCTTGGCGATGACATCAGGATGACACTGCAGCACGAGCTGAAGCGGAGTCTCTTCCTCGAAAGCTACGACCAGGCTCACCGATTCCAGCGCCGCGAGAACCGCCATGCGCTCCTCGAGCGGATTGAGCGGTCGTTGCGCGCCTTTGCTCAGCTTGCGAGCCGAAGCATCGGTGTTGACGCCGACCACCAGCGCCGCGCCGAGACGGCGCGCCTGATCCAGATAGGTGACGTGACCTCGATGAAGAATGTCGAATACGCCATTGGTGAAGACCAGAGGACGACGCAGCGCCGCAACTCGCGTGGCCAGGTCGTCCCGCGTGGCCAGCTTGACGGCGAACGCGGGCGCCGCAAAACTCGTCAATTGATGTACTCGAACACCTTGACGACGCGCTGGACGCCGCTGGTCGTGCGGGCGATTTCCGCCGCGGCGTTTCCTTCCACGGGGCGCACGATGCCGAGAAGGTAGACGATGCCGCGCTCGGTGACGACCTTGACATGGTTGATCTGAAACTGGTTGGATTCGACAAACCTGGCTTTGACCTTGGACGTAATCAGCGTGTCATTGCTGCGCGAGCCCAAGCCAGTGGCGGCGCCGACCAACAGATCGTTTTGCACACTGCGCGCCTTCGCCATCCTGCCGGCGATCTCGCCGATCTCGGTCTTTACGCTTTCGAAGGGCACCTCACCGGTCAGCAGGACATTGCCGTTGTAGCTCGTGACATTGACGTGAACATCATTGCCTTTGAAGCGCTCGAGTACTTGTACTGCGGTCTTGTCTTCGATCAGCTCGTCATCGAGCTGCGCACCGGTACTGCGTCGATCGGTGGCGACCGATGCAGTGGCGGCAACCCCTGTTATCGCCAGCGGAATGCAGCCGCTCAAGCCGAGCGCGCAGGCGAAAATCGCCGCTGCAATGAAAATCGAAAATGGCGACGGCGGGCGCAGTGTCGTGCCGAGTATCATGATTCGTCTCCGAGCAAGCTGGCGTCGACGGCGTCGCACAGGCAATGGATGGTCAGGATGTGGACTTCCTGAATCCGCGCCGTGCTGGAATGCGGTACGCACAGGTGGACATCCGCGGGCGACAGGAGTTCACCGATGCGACCTCCACCTTTGCCGGTCAGCGCAACCACCCGCATTTCGCGCTCGTGGGCCGCGGAAACGGCCGCAGTCATGTTGCCGGAGTTGCCCGAGGTCGAAATGGCGAGCAATACGTCGCCCGCGCGGCCCAATGCGCGAACTTGCTTCGCGAACACCTGACCGAAATCGTAATCGTTGGCGATCGCGGTCAGGATCGACGTGTCGGTGGTAAGCGAGATCGCCGGCAGCTCGGGGCGTTCGCGCTCGAAGCGACCGACCATCTCCGCCGCAAAATGCTGGGCGTCCGAAGCCGAACCGCCATTGCCGCACGCCAACAGCTTTCCGTCGGCAAGCAGGCAATCGGTCATCAGTGCCGCGGCGCGGGCGATTTGCGGCGCCATGGCCTCTGCTGCCGCGAGCTTGAGCTCGGCGCTTTCGGCGAAATGCGCCCTGATACGCGATGCAATGTCCATCGAAGCGAGGAAGCCTTAGAAAATTTGATTGTAGCAACAATCGTCGCGAGGCCGCCTCGCCGTGGTTCGATCGCCTGACCCCGTCGCTCGCTCGGCCGGAACCCTTGCCGCCCTTAACCAATATCGATGTCGACCAGCCACTCGATGCGCGCCAGGTCGAGGCCGTCGAGCAAAATGGCATCGAAGCGACACGGTGGCTCGCGCCTCAAATTCGATAGAAAAAGGCCGGCGGCGAACTTGATCCGGCGGCGCTTGGCGGCGGTGATGCTGGCACGCGCTCCGCCGAAGGCGCTGCTGCTGCGCAGGCGCACTTCGACGAACACCAGCGTTGTGCCGTCCCGCGCGATGAGATCGATCTCGCCGCCGCGGCAGCGATAGTTACGCTTGACGACGGCGAGACCGCGCGCCACCAGGAATTCGGCGGCAAGGGTTTCGGCAGCAGCGCCCGCGTTCACCCGACGCTCATCGAAGCGCCGGGTCGGGCATCGCGCGTCCATCGTGGATCACCATCATCCTGCCTTGGCGCGCAAAAGTGCCGGCGGGCGTCAACGAAAGATGGCCGGTTGCGCCGTCCAGCTCGACACGATCCGGAGGCGCCGGCTCGGCGAACATCTGCGCCAGCGCCAGGGCGTCCAGGCCGAGGGCGTACAGCCGCTCCAGTAGCGGGCTATCGAACCGTATCCGCGGCGCGACCGCCGACGCCTGACCGTCGGGCTCCGCGAGCCACGGGATCTCGACATAGCGGACGCCCTCGAGATCTCTCAACATGGGCGGCGACAAGCCGTCGGCGATCTGACTCACCGCATAGACCCGACTCTGCGGCAGAAATGACTTGGCGAGCGCGACGTCTTCGCCGTCGATCGCCAGCAGCACCGCGTCGGGAGGATGCGTCGCGAGTGCGCGTCGGAGCTGTCCCAGCAATTCCGGGTTGGGGTCGAAACGATATTCGCTCAGAGGAGCTCGTCCTGCGTTTTGCCATTCGGCGGCGAACGCCGCGGCGAATCGGCGCTGCAGCGCGCCGTTGCTCACTACGACGGCAAACGAACGCACGCCGTCCGCGCGCGCCACGCGCGCGATCTGGGCGGCATCATTGTCGACTGAAAGCGCGAGCGCGTAGGCATTGTCGGGCAGTGGCGAGCCGTCGTCGGGCTGGTTGAGCGCGAGCATCCGCGGGCGCGAAGGTGCCATGGCGATTACGGTCTTCAGATCGTCGCGCGTCAACGGGCCGACGACCAGGGCGACGCCTGCATCCGCGGCCGCCGCGAGCGCCGGCAAAACGCCGTCGTCGCCGTGGCCGATCACGCGGATTCGGGAGCTGATCCCGGCGCGATTGGCGGCGGCGAGGAAACCCGCCTTAACGGCTTCGGCCGCCAGGCCATACGACGCTGACTCCAGAGGCAGCAACAGCGCAATCGCATCGCTCGTGACTTGCGGTGCGGTCATGGCCGGCGCCAAGGGACGCGTCAGCACCGCGTCCGATGGAGGCACCGGTGGCGCGACGAGGGGCGGTGCAGGAAGAAGCGGCGTCGGGACCGCCGAGGCTTTCGGCGCCGAAGGCGCAGCGGGGACCGGACGCGGAACGGTTGCCCCGCCGGGCCTGCCACCGGACAATGGGGTAGTGGTGCAAGCGGCGACGGCGAGCAGCAATGCGATCGGCGCGGCACCGCGCGCGCATCTCAAGCCAAAGGTTCGCGCCATCGAAAAGGGAAACATCGTAATGACCAGAGGAGAACCGTCGCCGGTGCTGGCGCGAACATTATATGTGGTCGCAACGCCCATCGGTAATCTGCGCGACATCACCTTGCGCGCGCTCGACGTCCTGGGTGAGGCCGATATCATCGCCGCGGAGGACACGCGAATCACCGCAACGCTGACGTCGCACTATGGCATCAAGGGCCGTCTCGCAGCCTTGCACGCGCACAATGAGCGGCAGCGCGCGGACGAGGTCATCGCCTGGCTCGCCGGCGGTAAGCGAGTCGCGCTGGTTACCGACGCGGGAACCCCGGCGATAAGCGATCCCGGTGCCACGCTGGTGCGAGCGGTGATCGACGCCGGCTTTGCGGTGGTGCCGATTCCGGGCCCGAGCGCGGTCATCGCCGCGTTGTCTGCGTCCGGGCTCGCGGCGGCGCAGTGGTTGTTCTGCGGCTTTCTTCCGGCGACCGCAAGCGCGAGGGCAAGACAGATCGATCGCTTGCGCAACTTCGGCTGCGCGCTGGTGTTCTACGAAGCGCCGCACCGGATTGCGGCCACGCTCGACGCTCTCGCCGCGTCGCTCGGGCCTGAGCGCCAGCTTGTCATCGCGCGCGAGCTCACCAAGCGCTTCGAGACGATCCACCGCATCGCTCTGGGTGATGCCGCGGCATGGCTTGCGGCCGATCCGGATCGAAACCGCGGCGAGTTCGTGCTGATCGTCGAACCGGCGGCGCCTTCGCCGCCAGTTGAGATCGAGAGCCACGACGCATTGCTCTCGGCGTTGCTCGCTGAGCTGCCGCTGGCGCAAGCGGTCAGGATCGCGGTTGCCGCCACCGCCGTCGCGAAAAATCGTATCTACGAACGCGCGCTCGCGCTAAAAAAGGCTAGCTAACCGAGGAAACGAAAGCGGTGATCGCCGCCAGCGTCGCCAGCGGCTGGTCCCGATGCGGCGAGTGCCCGCAATCGAGGAACTCCGCCCGGTCGACACGGCTGCGAACCTGACGCTCGATGGCATCGAGCTGCGCCAGTGTCCCATATTCATCGTCGCGACCCTGAATCAGCAACAGCGGACAATCGATGCCCGGCAGGTAGGATTCGATGTTCCAGTCGCGAAATGCAGGTGAGAGCCAGATGTCGTTCCAGCCGCGAAACGCCGAATCGACGTCGAGGTGATAGCGGCCGAGCCGCGCCCGCAGGTCGGCGCTCTCGTAGTCGTGTCTGGCCTGCGCGATATTGGCAATCGATAGATGTTCGACGAATACGTGAGGCGCCATCGCGACCAGCGCTCGTACCGGGCGAACGCGTGCACCGGCGTGGATCAGCGCGATCGACGCGCCATCGCTGTGACCGATTAGAATCGAATCGACGATGCCGAGCGCGTCAAGGAGCGCAGGAAGGGTCACCAGCGCTTCGTCGTGCATGTAGCGCGGAGTGCGAGCTGCCGCGAGCGCTGTCGAGCGCCCATAACCGGCACGCGAGTAGATCAGCGCCGGGCGTGCCGTGGCGTCGGCGACGCGCTGCGGAAAGTCCCTCCACAGCGCCACGGAGCCAAGGCCCTCGTGCAGAAATACCAGTGTCGGCCCTGGATGATCGGTACCGATGCGCACGCATTCGAGTTGCTGGCCCGCGACGTCCACGATTTGGGTCAAGGACAATGGCAAAGACCGTTACACGCCCAGGTATTGCGCGCGCAATCCCGGCTTGGCGGCGAGCTCCGCTGGCGGCGCATCGAAGACCTTGCGTCCCTTCACCAGGACGACGCAGCGGTGCGCGAGCTGAGACAGCATGAGGAAATTCTTGTCGACGATTACGATACCCATGCCGCTATCGCGCAGCGCACGTATCGTCTGCCAGATTTCGCGCGCGATCAGCGGCGCCAGACCCTCCGTCGCTTCGTCCAGGATCAGGATTCTGGGATGGGTCATCAGCGCGCGGCTGATGGTCAGCATCTGCTGCTCACCTCCCGACAATTGCGTACCCAGATGCGAGAGGCGCTCCGCCAATCGCGGAAATGTTTGCAGGACGCGCGAAAGCGTCCAGCTCTCGCGGGCGCTCGGGTCATGACGCGCCGCCATCAACAAGTTCTCGCGCACCGTGAGGGTCGGAAAAATGCCGCGCCTCTCGGGAATGTAGGCGACGCCGAGCCGTGCGATGCGAAAGGGGGCCAATGCGCTCAGCGGTACCCCGGCAAAGGTGACCGTTCCCATGCGCGGACGCACGAGTCCCAGCATGGAGCGGATCAGCGTCGTTTTGCCCATTCCGTTCCGGCCCATGAGCGCAACGGCCTCACCTTCGGCGACCGAAAAATCCACGCCGTGCAGGATGTGGCTGCTGCCATAGAACGTGTGCAGGCCGCGCGCATCGAGCATGTTCACGCCGGCAAGAGGTTCGAATCCGCGCCAAGGTAGGCGCGCTGGACATCGGGATTGGCCCGAATGACCTCCGGATCGCCGGTGGCGAGCACCGCGCCGCTGACCATCACCGTCAGCCAGTCAGCGAGCGCGAAGACGGCGTCCATGTCGTGCTCGATCAGCAGGATGGCGTGTGCCGCCGACAATTGCTTGAGAAGGGCGACGATACGCACCGACTCCTCGGCGCCCATGCCCGCGAGAGGCTCGTCCAGAAGCAGGACCGAAGGTGAGGTTGCGAGCGACATGGCGATTTCGAGAGCGCGTCGCTCGCCGTGCGACAGCGCGCTGGCCGGCAGGCCTCCGCGCGTGGCCAGTCCGACGATGGTAAGCGCTCGATCGGCTGCTTCGTTCCATTCGTGGTACGCCTCGGCGGGTCTCAAGCAGCGCGTCAGGCCGGTATCGCGCGACTGCGCGGCGAGACGACAATTTTCGAATGCGCTAAAGTCGGCGAACAGATTCGAATGCTGAAAGGTGCGGGCCACGCCGTGGCGCGCGATGCGATCGGCGGTCCAGTTGGTGATGTCTTCACCGCGTAGGCGAACGCTGCCGGCGGAGGCCCTGAGCTCGCCTGACA
>VBDA01000187.1:0-6112 GCA_005883655.1 Betaproteobacteria bacterium
TTGCTCAAAGAGATGTTTCCCAAGGTTTCCCATGCCATGGCGGTGCTCTGGAATCCTGATTATGTGGGGATGCGCGCCCGGTTCGAGCAGGCTCGCGTAGCAGCTCCTGCGGTGGGCTTAACCGTTCGCTCAGTGGAGGTGCGCGATACACGCGATCTGGACGCGGCTTTTGCAACCATCATCCATGAGCATCCTGAGGCACTTCTACTACTCGTCGATCCCCTTACCCTCAGTCAGCGATCGCGCATCGTCGAGTTCGCCGCTGAGCAACGACTTCCTGCCATATACGAAACTAGAGATTTTGTCGATGTCGGTGGCCTTATCTCCTATGGCCCGAACGGTTTAGAGCTGTTTCGCCGTGCGGCCACTTACGTAGACAAAATTCTCAAAGGTGCGAAGCCGGCAGATCTCCCCATCGAGCAGCCAACCAAGTTCGAGTTGGTCATAAACATGAAAGCTGCGAAAGCGCTCGGTATCAAATTCCCCGACTCGATCTTGCTGCGCGCCGACGCGGTGATCGAATGATGCGATCAGCTTGGCACGGACGCGGTGCTCGCGTGCTGTCGATGTCGGTGTAACGCCGCCTCCACCAGCCGGCGCGTGAACCCGATATGACCTTCCGGATCGTGCGCGAGACAGAGGTCGGCGCTGCCGGCGTCTTCGGGAACGTAGTAAACGCCGCAGTTGGGATTGATCTCCAGCATGAAAGGCACGCCGTCGCGGTCGACACGAAGATCGCAGCGCCCGAAGCTCGCACCCTTGAGAGCGACGAAGAAGCGGGCGGAAACATCGCGCAAGCGCGCATCGAGCATCGGATCGGAAACGGGAAAGGCCGACATCTTCTTGTAATCCACCCACTTCAAATCCGAGTGCTTGAAGGTCTCGCCTGCTGGAAAGCGGTATTGAATCGGCGTGTAGGTCTTGGGTCGCGCCGGATCATCCGGATTCTCCGCCACGAGGACCGTGCACTCGGTGCCCTCGATGAATTCCTCGATCAGCGCCGCGCCGTGACGGCGCATGATCTTGCGCGCCTGCTGGCGTAATCCGGCGGGCGAACAGACGCGGGAGCGCCGCGAAAGATCGACACTGGAATAGCTGCTGTAATGTTTCACGAAGAGCGGAAAGCGCAGCTTCTCAGCAGCTCGTTCGACATCCGCCTCGCAGCGTGCCAGGATGTATTCGGGGGTAGCGATGCTCTCGGCCCGGCAAGCGAGTTTCATCGCCTCACGCGAGGGCTCGTAGAATTCCGACGTCGCCCCGGTGAAGGCGACACCATGTTCTTCCAGTGTCTTCACGACCTCGATGCCCGGGATGCCCTGGTCCGTGGCGCCATCGCAGAGATTGAAAAAGAGATCGAAGCCCTGCCGGATACGTCGAGTGATCTGTTCGACCGCTGTCGACTTCTTGAGGTACTCCACCTGCCACTCGGCGTCGGAAAAAAAGGGCCGTGGATCGCACGGCCAGTCATCGGTGGCAAAGGGATTGGCGAGAAGATCCTGGTTGGTCAGAAGGCAGATGCGCATAGATCCGCCGAAACCATCTTCGAGTTGTGTCGGCGTCACGGCGGGCCATTATCACGGAATTCGCGGGGTCCCGCTGATCGAAGAGTGGCTGATGAAGAAAGAAGACCAGACCCTACGACTTTAAATCAATCGCGGCAAAGACAAGCGCCGAATCTCCGGCGTACGAGGGAGCCGCATCAACGGGCCTGGCCGCAACGAGCGCGCGCCCTTCTTCCGACTCCGGCAGCGGCGAGCGCTCGAATAGGACCAGCTTCGGCGCGACGCCCGCGTCGAACGAAATTTCGATCGGAACATCGCGCGATCCCAGACCCCAGAATCGTACAAGCGTCTGCTCCTTGCTCTTGAGCAGATCGGCGCCGATCAATTCCTGATTGTCGAGACGAATCGACTGGATGCCCGACCGGGGCGCGACGCGGACGCCGAGGAGAAAACCGCTACGGCCGCTGCGCAGCACGCCGCGCACCACGGTCGTCCCGCCTTGCGTCGCGACCTCCTTTACGGTGAAGCTCGGCGCAGCCAGATGCTGCCCGGTCGCGGGCTTGAATCGCCCTCGCCCCTTTACCGGCGCGAACTGTTGATAGTCCTCGTCCTGCTGCGGAAAGCCCTGAGCCTTTAGAAAATCTTCGTCCGGTTTGCCGATAAAACCGACCAGCCAGCGCGGTTTCGCCGCATGGTCGTCGTAGTAGATGATGTTCAGGCCGCGCGGATGGTTTGCCGCATAAGCTGGCGTCTGACTCGCGACCGCCGCCGCGCCGGCAATGACCAGGGCGCATAGAGAGGACAGGGCCCAAGCGGCACGCGATTCCCCTCCAAGGCTTGCGGCGGCGAACACGGGCACCAGCGTCAGCGAGAACGGGATCAGCAAGAGAATCTTGAACTGACTCAAGTCGAAGCCGAGCACGAGCTCGAACCCGAGCAAGAAACCTAGCCAAGAGAATGCCGCGAGGACGAATCCGACCAATCCGCTCACGCGCAGCGAACGCGCTGATCGTTTCCGAACCAGGGTCTCGATCCATCCGGCAATGGCGACGCCGAATACCGGCCAAAGGAATGGATACGCCGCGCCACTGATAGCGACCGCGACGCCTACCGTGAGCATCGCAAGCCCAAGCCAAGTCACCAACAAGAGCGCGCGCGAATCGACGCGGCGACCGAAGATCCCCGCAACGATCAGCGGAACGAGCATTCCGGTAGTCACAAGCGCGACACGGCCGGGCCATGGCTGCGGATGATCGAGCGGATGCACGCCGGGCCAGATGCCCAGCGGATAAGACAGCAGCCATCCGAATGCAAATAGCAGCGCGGCCACGGCGATGAAAGCAAGCACGGCCCAAACCGTCGCATGCAACGTGAAGGCGTCCCGGTGCACGACGATCAGACCGACGAGGCCCAGGAGCGCGACGAGCGCGACGGGCACATTGATCGCAGCCGGCCAGAGCACCGTGACGAGGCCGAAGACGTCGAAGAAACTCGCATCCGATGGGGTAATAAGCGTTGCAAGATCGGCATCGGCAAGAACGCCGGCGATCTCGAATGCATGTTCTCCCGCGTGCTGCAGCGACCTGGGGTCGATGTATTGGAGATTGTCGCGGGCCGAGTGATAGAGCGAAGCCGAATTCGAGAACGCGAAATTGAAGCCGGACAGCCCCAGCTTTCGGTAAACGGAAAAATCCGTGTCGTTGGGCAGCAACTTGTAGATTTCGTAGCTCACGGAACTGGCCGAGGGCCGCGCCACCGCGTGGGCAAAGAGATCCATGAGCCGCGCGTTGCCGGGGCCCGTCTCGAACATCATGCTCGGGCCCGACGCGCCCCGCGCATCGAAATTCAGGACCACGCCGACACGGCGCATCAGCGGATGGCGTTCGGCAAAGGCGCGCGCGCCGCGCAAGCCCGTCTCCTCGCCATCGGTGATCAGAAAGATGACATCATTCCTGGTCGTCTTGGCGGAGAAGGCGCGAGCGAGCTCGAGCACCACGGCAACGCCCGCGCCGTCGTCGCTGACGCCGGGGCCCGCTGGGATGCTGTCGTAGTGCGCGCTTGCGAGCACGGCTTTGCCGTCGCCCATTCCCTGGTGCACGGCGATGATGTTTTCAACTGCGGTGCAGCCGGGAGTGCGCTCGGCGGGGCCGCATTGCAAGACCGCCTGCACTTCGGGCGCGTATCCGGCCAGCTTGAGCTCGGCAATGATCCGGTCGCGCACGACGGCGTTTTCCGGCGAGCCTGCCGTATGCGGCCTTTGCTCTTTCAGCAGTACTGACAGCGTCGCAAACGCATGCTCTTCGGAGAAGGCGGTATTGGCCGCGCCCGACGGCGCGATCAGCTGCGATCGCCAGAGATGAAGCAACAGCGCGCTGACCGCAACGACGAACAAGAAAGTTGCAACGACCCCGAATCGCCTACTTCCCATCGCCTCCCCCGTTGGCGCAACGCCAATCGATTCGCCCAGCCGCATGACAGGTCTGTCAGGCTTCGAGCCAGGCCGCTACATCAGCCTTGAGCTGGGTCAGATCCTCCTCCCGGGTGTACATCATGTGGCCGGCGTCGTAGTAGTGGTGCTGGACGCGGGCCAGCACGCCGGCTGGCGCGTCGAGCTGCGCCAGGGACCAGTCGCTCGCGCTGTACGGCGTTCCGAGGTCGTAACGGCCGCTGCCGACGAAGACCTTGAGGTGTGGATTGCGGCGCAGCGCGCGCGCCAGATCGGGGCTCGTCGTGGCGTAACTGTTGCCCTTGTTTTCGCCTCGGTTCCAGTTCCAGCCTTTGTGCACGTCCATCGCCAGCACTTCGTAGCGCGTCTCCGTGTTCATGCCGAGCTGTTCACCGAAGTACGCCATCGCCGCCATGGTGTACGGCGGCGCGATGGCTTCGATGCCTGGGTCGAACTCCCACTCGCGGGTACGGCTCGCGGCCATCGGACCTGTAGCGCGCGCATCGAGACGGCCGACGATGCGGCCTTGCGGACGAAGCGCCTCGAAGAAGTAGGTCATCTCGCTGATGCGCAGATTCTTTTCCTCGACCAGCGCCTGCGGCAGCCCTGTCAGTTCGGCGATGCGACGGGCGACGCGGCTGCGGCGCTTGCCGTCCAGGCGCGCGCCGGCCTGCAGCGCGCCGATGTACTCCTCGTCGACGAAGGCTTCGGCCGCGGTGCGGGCCGCGGCGGGCGACTTGCCGAGCGCGCCCTTCAGCAGCCCGTGATATTGCGAGACGTTGGCGAATGCAGGCAGAAAAAGTGAATACGGCAGGTCGTTCGCAGGCGCGAAGACGATGCTTTGCAGATCCATCGCGCACGAGATCAGGATGAGACCGGAGAGAGCGACTCCCGAGCTTTGCAGCTTGTCGGCGAGCGCGGCGCCACGCGTCGTGCCGTAGCTTTCGCCGGCCAGGTAGATTGCCGAGCCCCAGCGCTTGTGACGCGTCAGCCAGACCCGCACTACGTCGGTCAGCGCGGCGACGTCGCCGTCGACCGCCAGCAACTTCTTGCGCGCGTCGAGGCTGGCGGTGGTGGACCATCCGGTATGCGGTGGATCGACGAAGACGAGGTCGAAATGCTCGAACCAGCTGTGCGGATTGTCGGCCACCGCATAGGGCGCCGTCGGCATCGTCGCGTCGTTGGGGGTCAAGACGCGCTTCGGCCCCAACGCGCCAAGGTGAAGCCAGATCGACGCCGAACCCGGGCCGCCGTTAAAGGCGAAGCACACCGGGCGCGTGCGCGGGTCGGCGCCCTTCAGCACATAGCTGGTCGTGAGCACGGCAGCCTCGGGTTCGCCGAGCGCTCCCTCAAGCCCGCCAGCGACGACCGGCAGGAACGCGGCATTAACGATGTACTCGAGCGACTTGGCGCCCAAAGTGATGGAGCCGCTGCTCTCGCTGGCCGCCTGCGCGATGAGCTTGTCGACTCGCTCGCGCATCTTCTTGTCGGATTCCTTGGTGTCGCTGCTGGGCTGAGGCGAGTCGGGCATGAAGTCTCCTGTGAATAAACGAGGCCGCGCGTCCCGCGGCGACCGTAACGAGGCGCTATTCTAGAGCTTTGCCAGCGATCGCCGCATCTCCGCCGCCAAGAAGCAACCGCCGCTGCACACGGTTAGTGCAGCCCTTCGCCGCCCGGCAGGTACTTCGGCATCGCACGCAGCGGGGTGTCGTCAATGATGCAGCCGCGCGGACTAAACTCCATTGGCCTGTCCGATTGCTCTCAATTACTGGGAAGATGATGCTGCCGCCGTCAGAGCATCGATGCTGACCGCGTCCTCATCCGATCGCGGCTTCCGGCGGCTGGACGCAATCCTGCTCCTTGCCCGCTTCGCTTCGTGCGCTCAAAATGTGTTTGCCGTCCACAACAAGGAGGAGGAAGTCATGTCTCGTATTCCGAGGTTTGCCAGCCAGGCCGTGTGGGTAAGCACCGCGGTCTCGGTCGTCATGTTGGCTTGCGGCTCGCCGAGCGATGCCCGCGTCACGAGGATCGTGGTCGACGCGACCGCCGCGCTCACCGGACAGAACATCCCCTATACGCAAATGCGCGGCCGCGCTTTCGGCGTGCTCGATCCCAACGATCCGCACAATCAGATCATCACCGACGTGCAGCTTGGCAAGGATGC
>VBDA01000187.1:6296-6583 GCA_005883655.1 Betaproteobacteria bacterium
TGGCACTGCGACGGCGATTCCGACCAATCATGTGCAGGCCGTGAACGGCAACCACTGGGTCGCCGTGCCGATGGCGAAGAATCCCGATGGCTCACTTGTCACGGGAACAATCCTCGGGAGAATCGTCAATCGCAGCGGGGTTGCATCGCAGCTGCTTAACGTGATGGGCAACCCGATCCCTTACCTGCCCGCGACGCTCGACACGACGCAAGCCACGCTCACGACGCACACGCACGAGACCTACACCGGCGTCATCACGCCGGGGCCGACGGTTGCGAGCACGGACT
>VBDA01000188.1:0-7715 GCA_005883655.1 Betaproteobacteria bacterium
GACGGGCTCGGCATGGCTGCGCGCGCCGGCGTGCCACTGGAGGATATGGAGTTCTGGCAATTCCATCCGACGGCAGTCGCCGGCGTGGGGGTGCTGATCACCGAGGGCGTACGCGGCGAAGGCGGAATTCTGCTCAACGCCAACGGCGAGCGCTTCATGGAGCGTTATGCGCCCAATCTCAAGGACCTCGCGTCGCGCGACGTCGTCTCGCGGTCGATGGACCAGGAGATCAAGGAGGGCCGCGGTTGCGGCCCTCACAAGGACTACGTGATGCTCAAGCTCGATCATCTCGGCCCGGAGGTGATCATGAAGCGGCTGCCGTCGATACGCGAGATCGCGATCAAGTTCGCCAACGTCGATCCGATCAGGGATCCGATCCCGGTCGTTCCCACGATTCACTATCAGATGGGCGGCATTCCGACCAATATCCACGGCCAGGTGGTTGCGCCGCACGACGGCGATCCCAACGCGGTCATCAGTGGGTTTTATGCGATCGGCGAATGCGCCTGCGTCTCAGTTCATGGCGCCAACCGCCTCGGCACCAACTCGCTTCTGGATTTGCTGGTTTTCGGCCGTGCCGCGGGGAATTTCATCGTCGATCAGCATCTGGCGCGCAACGCCTACAAGCCGCTGCCGGCGAACGCGGCCGAAGGCTCGCTGGCGAGGCTCGCGCGTCTCGACGCATCGACTTCCGGAGAACAGGTGGCGGAGGTTGCGCACGACCTGCGGCAGACGATGCAGGCGCATTGCGCCGTGTTTCGCAACCAGCAGCTCCTGAGCGAGGGTGTCGCCAAGGTGGCGGAGCTCGAAGAGCGGGTGAAGCGGGTTTCGATCAAGGACAAGAGCAAGACCTTCAACACCGCGCGGGTCGAAGCGCTGGAGCTCGACAACCTGATCGATACCGCCAAGGCAACGATCGTTTCCGCCGAGGCCCGGCGCGAGAGCCGCGGCGCGCAGGCGCGCAGCGATTATCCGGTCCGCGACGACGTCGCATGGCTGAAACACACATTGTGGTATCGCGACGGCAACCGGCTCGACTACAAGCCCGTCAATATGAAGCCGCTGAGCGTCGACGCCTTCCCTCCGAAGACGCGCACTTACTAGGGCCTGTTCGCACCCATGAAAGCCGGAACCCATCGAATGAAGTTCAAAATCTACCGCTACGATCCCGAGAAGGACGCCGCGCCGCGCATGCAGGATTACGAGGTCACGCTCGACGTGCACGATCGAATGCTGCTCGACGCGATCATCAGGGTCAAGGCGCAGGACGATACCTTGTCGTTTCGCCGCTCATGCCGCGAGGGCGTGTGCGGCTCCGATGCGATGAATATCAACGGCAAGAATGGCCTCGCATGCGTCACCAACCTGAAGGAGCTGCAGGAACCGGTCGTGCTTCGTCCGTTGCCTGGCTTGCCGGTGATCCGCGATCTGATCGTGGACATGAGCCAGTTCTTCAAGCAATACCATTCGATCAAGCCCTATCTGGTCAACGACACTCCGCCGCCGGAGAAGGAGCGCTTGCAGTCGCCAGCCGATCGCGAGGAGCTCGACGGTCTGTACGAATGCATCCTGTGCGCCTGCTGCTCGACGGCCTGCCCGTCGTTCTGGTGGAACCCCGACAAATTCGTCGGGCCCGCAGGATTGCTGCAGGCATATCGCTTCATCGCCGACTCGCGCGATCACGCGGCCAGCGAGCGGCTCGACAATCTCGAAGATCCGTACCGGCTGTTTCGCTGCCACACGATCATGAACTGCGTCGATGTCTGCCCAAAGGGGCTCAATCCGACGCGGGCGATTGGCAAGATCCGGGAGATGATGGTCAAGCGCGCAGTGTGACCAGGCGTTTGGCGCGACATGGACCAGGCGGCACTGAATCGACTTCGCTGGCGCTGCCGCCGCGGCATGCTCGAGAACGATCTGATCCTGAAGCGCTTTCTCGATGGCCGCGGCGACCAGATCACCGACGCCGAGCTTGCAGCGCTGGAATCGATCCTGCAATTGAATGACAACGAATTATGGGAAATGCTGTCGGGCCGCCAAGAGCCAGCCGACGAGAGCGTGATGCCGCTACTCGAGCGTTTGAGAGCCGCGTGAGGATCCGTGGGGTGCGACTGATATCGTTACGCGTCCCGACAACGAGTGCCGCTGGGAGATTGAAGCCATGACCGACAAGAACGCCACCTTGAGTTTCAGTGACGGCTCACCTGCGATCAGCTTTCCGATTCTGCCGGGAACGATTGGCCCGCAAGTCGTCGATATCCGGCCGCTGTACAGCAAGACGGGCCACTTTACCTACGATCCCGGCTTCATGTCGACGGCCGCCTGTACCTCGTCGATCACCTATATCGACGGCGACAAGGGCGAGCTTCTCTATCGCGGTTATCCGATCGAGCAGCTGGCGGTGAATTGCGATTTTCTGGAGGTCTGCTACCTGCTGCTCAAAGGCGAGCTGCCGAACGCAAAGCAGAAGTCCGAGTTCGTGACCATGGTCACCAACCACACCATGGTGCACGAGCAGATGAACCAGTTTTTCCGCGGCTTCCGCCGCGATTCGCATCCGATGGCGATGCTGGTCGGCGTTGTCGGGTCGTTGTCCGCGTTCTATCACGACTCGCTCGACATCACCGACGCCCATCATCGCGAAGTGTCGGCGATCCGCCTCATCGCCAAGCTGCCGACGCTGGTGGCGACGTGCTACAAGTACACCATGGGGCAGCCGTTCGTATACCCCCGAAACGAGCTCGGCTACACCGCCAATTTCATGCGCATGATGTTCTCGGTGCCGTGCGAGGATTACAAGGTCAACGATGTGCTGGTGCGGGCACTCGACCGCATCTTTATCCTGCACGCCGACCACGAGCAGAACGCCTCGACTTCCACGGTTCGGCTTGCCGGATCGTCGGGTGCAAACCCGTTCGCCTGCATCGCCGCCGGCATCGCCTGTCTCTGGGGCCCGGCGCACGGCGGCGCCAACGAAGCGGCGCTGAATATGCTCGAGGGAATCGGCGACGTTTCGAAGATCGGCGACTTCATCAAGCGCGCCAAGGACAAGAATTCAGGCGTGAAACTGATGGGCTTCGGTCATCGCGTTTACAAAAATTACGATCCGCGCGCCAAGCTCATGCGCGAAACCTGTCACGAGGTGCTGGAAGAGCTCGGCCTCCACGACGATCGCCTGTTCAAGCTCGCCATGGCGCTGGAAAAGATCGCGCTCGAGGACGATTACTTCGTCCAGCGCAAGCTTTATCCGAACGTCGATTTTTACTCGGGCATCGTTCAGCGCGCGATCGGGATTCCGGTCAGCCTGTTCACCGCGATCTTCGCGCTGGCACGCACCGTGGGCTGGATCGCGCAGTGGAACGAGATGATCTCGGACCCCGACCAGAAAATCGGGCGGCCGCGCCAGCTCTATTGCGGCGCCGTCCGCCGCGACGTGACGCCGCTGGCCACACGCTAGAACCGATATTCCGGCTTGGTTCTTCGGCATCCATCCCCAAATTACAGGTGACCCCATGAGCACCATGCAGGAATTCGAGAGCAGCAGCACGCTCTTCGGCGGCAATGCGCCTTTTATCGAGGAGCAGTACGACACCTATCTCGCCGACCCCACCGCGGTCGGCGCCGATTGGCGAGCTTACTTCGATACGCTCCGGGGCGGCGCGGCGGACGTCGCGCATGCGCCGGTCATCGACTCGTTCATTCAGCTCGCGAAACATCGAAAGCTGGCCGGAGGCATGGTCGATGCCGCAGCAATGCACAAGCAGGTGCTGGTGCTGCGGCTGATCAGCAAGTACCGCACGCTGGGCCTGTTCCAGGCCGACATCGATCCGCTCAAGCGCGCCGAGCGGCCGTATATCGCCGATCTCGACATCAAGACCTATGGCTTCACCGAGGCCGACCTCGATACCGAGTACGACATCGGCTCGTTTAAAGGCGCTCCCGGCGGCGCGGACCGCATGCGCCTGCGAGACCTGATCGCCGCGCTGCAGGAAACATACTGCCGCAGCTTCGGCGCCGAGTACATGTACATGGCCGATACGCCGCAAAAGCGCTTCATCCAGGAGCGCCTCGAGCCGCTGCGGTCCTGTCCGAATTACCCTCCCGAGTTTCGCAAGCACATCCTGGAACGGCTTACCGCGGCCGAGACGCTGGAGCGCTATCTGCACACCAAGTACGTCGGGCAGAAGCGATTCTCCGGCGAAGGTGGCGACTCGATGATCCCGATGCTCGATCATCTGATCCAGAAGGCGGGCACAGCCGGCGTGCAGGAGACCGTCATCGGAATGGCGCATCGCGGGCGGCTCAACGTGCTGGTCAATATTCTGGGCAAGATGCCCAAGGACCTGTTCGCCGAGTTCGAAGGTAAGCACTCCGGCGACCTTTCAGCGGGTGACGTCAAGTATCACCAGGGATTTTCGTCCGACGTCGTGACCCCCGGGGGGCCAATGCATCTGACGCTGGCGTTCAATCCCTCGCATCTCGAGATCGTCGACCCGGTAGTCGAGGGCTCGGTGCGCGCACGCCAGCACCGGCGCAAGGATGCGACGCGCGACCAGGTGCTGCCAGTGCTGATTCACGGTGACGCCGCCATCGCCGGCCAGGGAGTGGTGCAGGAAACCGTCAACCTGTCGCAGACGAGGGGCTACAAGACCGGCGGCACCATCCACATCGTGATTAACAATCAGATCGGCTTCACGACGTCCGACCCGCGCGACACTCGCGGCACGCTCTACTGCACCGACGTCGCGAAAATGGTCGAGGCGCCGATCTTTCACGTCAACGGCGACGATCCGGAGGCGTGCCTCCTGGCGGTGGAAATGGCGATGGAATATCGCCACACGTTTCACAAGGACGTTTTCGTCGACCTGGTCTGTTTCCGCAGGCAGGGGCACAACGAGGCCGACGAGCCGATGATCACCCAGCCGCTGATGTACAAGCGCATTCGCGAGCATCCTGGCACTCGGGCGCTGTATGCCGAGCGGCTCCAGGCCGCAAACGTGGTCACGCCGGAAGAGTCGGAAGCGATGATCACCACCTATCGCGCAGCGATGGACAAGGGTTACCACACCAATACCACGGTCCTCTCGAATTACAAGGCGCCGTTCGCGGTCGATTGGTCCAGATTCGTCGGCAAGCACTGGACCGATAGCGCCGCCACCGCGCTACCGATGAAGGTGCTACAGGCGCTCGCCAGAAAAGTGACCGACGTTCCCGCCGACTTCAAGCTCCATCCGCGAGTCGAAAAAGTCATCGCCGATCGGCGGGCAATGGGCGACGGTGAGCTGCCGCTCGATTGGGGCATGGCGGAAACGCTCGCCTATGCGGCCTTGCTCAACGAGGGCTATGGTGTGCGTTTTTCCGGTCAGGATTCGGGTCGCGGCACGTTTTCGCATCGGCACGCGGTGCTGCACGATCAGAACCGCGAGAAGTGGGATTCCGGAACCTGGATTCCGCTGCAGCATGTCAAGGAAGGACAGCCCGACTTCGAAATGATCGACTCGGTGCTCTCCGAGGAAGCGGTGCTTGGCTTCGAGTATGGTTACTCGACATCGGAGCCCGGCCAGCTTGTGGTGTGGGAGGCACAGTTCGGTGATTTCGCCAACGGCGCTCAAGTGGTGATCGACCAGTTCATCGCCGCCGGCGAGGTCAAGTGGGGCCGCGTCTGCGGCTTGACCCTGCTGCTGCCGCACGGCTATGAGGGGCAGGGCCCGGAGCATTCCTCGGCGCGGCTCGAGCGTTTCCTTCAGATGTGCGCCGAAGACAACATGCAGGTTGCGAACTGCACGACGCCCGCGAATTACTTCCACATCCTGCGCCGGCAGCTGAAGCGTGAAATCCGGAAACCGCTGATCCTCATGACGCCGAAGAGCCTCTTGCGCCACAAGCGCGCGGTGTCGCGGCTGGGCGAGTTCGGCCCGGACGCGACGTTCCATCGCCTGTTGTGGGACGATGCGCAGAAGGTGTATTACGACCTGCTCGCGTATCGGCGCGAGAACAAGATCGTCGATATCGCGGTCATCCGTCTCGAGCAGCAGTACCCGTTTCCGCACGCGGACTTCAAGGCGGAAGTGGCCAAATACCCCAACGCCAGAGAGCTCGTATGGTGCCAGGAGGAGCCGCAGAATCAGAGCGCCTGGTACCGCCTGCGCGCCTACCTCAGGGCCGATATCGCCGACACCCAGCTGCTTTCCTATGCGGGGCGTCCGATTTCGGCGTCACCCGCGGTCGGCTATCTGTCCAAGCACCTCGAGCAGCAAAAGCAGTTGGTCGAAGACGCGTTTGCTGCCGAGCTTGCGTCGGGCGAAATGGTTACTGAAAACTGAGTGAAAACTAGAGAGCGCATCAAGGGCGCACTGACCAAGGCCGGCGAATCGTGTTGGTCGGTCGCGAGAACCGAGGCACAGAGGATAGTGGATGAGAATTGAGGTCAAAGTCCCGGTTTTGCCGGAGTCCGTTACCGAGGCGACGCTCGTCAATTGGCACAAGAAAGCCGGAGAGTCGGTCAAGCGCGACGAGAATCTGATCGACATCGAAACCGACAAGGTAGTGCTCGAGCTTCCTGCGCCCAATGCCGGCGTGTTGGCTGAGATTCGCAAGCCCGATGGGTCGACGGTCACCGCGGAGGAGGTCATTGCGGTGATCGACACCGAGGGTAAAGGCGCCGAAGCGGCGGAGGCACCCGCAGCGAAATCCCCCGCCGGGGCCTCCAAAGCGCCCACTGCACCGGCGGCGCCGACAGCGAAAGCGTCCGCCGAGGCCACCGCCAAAGCGCCTGCTGCGCCGGCGCGCGCTTCATCCTTCGCGCCTGCGACTGCTATGGCGACGCCCAAAGCCACCGCGCTGCCGGCGGCACGCAAGATGATGGCCGAGCAGAATATCGGTGCCGGCGGCATCCCCGGCACGGGACGCGGCGGACGGATCACCAAGGGCGACGTGATCGCGGCCGCCGCGGAATCCAGGGCCGATGCCGCCAAGCCTGCACCCGTTCCCGCTTCGTCTCCTCCTGTTCAACCAAGCGCCAGGCCGGCACCCGTTCAACCGGCGCAAGGAACGCGTCCCGAGCAGCGCGTTGCGATGTCGCGCCTTAGGCAGCGCGTTGCCGAGCGGCTGGTGCAATCGCAGTCGACGGCCGCCATTCTCACGACGTTCAACGAAGTGAATATGGGTCCGGTGATCGAGCTGCGCAGCCGCTACAAGGAGCGCTTCGAAAAAGAGCACGGCGTCAAGCTCGGGTTCATGGGGTTTTTCGTCAAGGCCGCGGTCCACGCCTTGAAGAAATTTCCGGCGGTCAACGCGTCGATCGACGGCACCGACATCATCTACCACGGCTATTTCGACATCGGCATCGCCGTGGGAAGCCCACGCGGCCTGGTCGTGCCCATTCTCCGCGACGCGGACCTGATGTCGATCGCCGAAATCGAAAAGGCGGTCGCCGACTTCGGCAAGCGCGCGCAGGACGGCAAGCTCACCGTCGAAGAGCTGACCGGAGGCACCTACACGATTTCGAACGGCGGCGTGTTCGGCTCCATGCTCTCGACGCCGATCATCAATCCGCCGCAGTCGGCCATTCTCGGGGTGCACGCAACCAAGGACCGCGCGGTGGTCGAGAATGGGCAGGTCGTGGTGCGGCCGATGAATTACCTCGCGCAGTCGTACGACCATCGCATCATCGACGGGCGCGAAGCCGTGCTGTCGCTGGTGGCGATCAAGGAAGC
>VBDA01000188.1:7779-10865 GCA_005883655.1 Betaproteobacteria bacterium
AGCGACCACTAGCATGGCCGAGGCGTTCGACGTCGTTGTCATCGGTGCCGGACCCGGTGGATATACCGCCGCGATCCGTGCCGCACAGCTCGGCTTCAAGACCGCGTGCGTCGACGATTGGAAGACCGGCGATGGCAAACCCGCGCCCGGCGGGACCTGCACCAACGTCGGCTGCATTCCTTCCAAGGCGCTCCTGCAATCGTCGGAACACTACGAGCACGCGGGACACGCGTTTGCCGATCACGGTATCGAGATCAAGGGACTCGGCCTTGATCTGAAGCAGATGCAGGCTCGGAAGGCAAAGGTCGTCCGCCAGAACAACGAAGGCATTCTTTATCTTTTCAAGAAGAACAAAATCGCCTTCTACAGCGGTCCCGCCCGCTTCGCAGGCGGCTCCTCGGTTGGGTCCTCAGGTGAGTCCACTCGCGGCGCCGACGGATGGACAATCGAGGTGTCCGGCAGCGGCAACCCGACCCTGACGGCCAAGCACGTCATCGTCGCCACCGGCTCGTCGCCGCGTGCGCTGCCCGGTGTCGCATTCGACAATCGACTCATCCTCGACAACGACGGCGCGCTTGCGCTGGCCGAGGTTCCGCAATCGCTGGGCGTGATCGGCGCCGGCGTCGTCGGCCTCGAGATGGGCAGCGTCTGGCGCCGGCTCGGGGCGAAAGTGACCGTGCTCGAAGCCCTGCCGGCGTTTCTCGGCGCCGCCGACGAGCAGGTGGCCAGGGAAGCGTGGAAGCTCTTTGCCAAGCAGGGCCTCTCCATCGAGCTGGGAGTCAAGATCGGTGCCGTTAGCGTGAAAAAAAACGTCACCGTCGAGTACACGGATGCTGAAGGAAAAGCGAAATCGGCGGCGTTCGATAAGCTGATCGTCTCGATCGGCCGCTTGCCGCATACCGCGGGACTCAACGGCGAGGCGGTCGGCCTGGCACAGGACGAGCGCGGCTTCATCGCCGTTGACGAAGAGTGCCGGACGAACCTCGCCAATGTCTGGGCTATCGGCGATGTCGTTCGCGGGCCGATGCTTGCGCACAAAGCCGAGGAGGAGGGGGTCGCGGTTGCGGAGCGTATCGCAGGCCAGCACGGACACGTCGACTTCAACACCGTACCGTGGGTGATCTACACTTCGCCCGAGATCGCTTGGGTGGGTCAAACCGAAAAGCAGCTCAAGGACGCCGGCACGCCGTACCGCGCAGGAACCTTTCCGTTCATGGCCAATGGCCGCGCACGCGCGCTGGGCGACACCAGCGGCTTTGTCAAAATACTGGCCGATGCCAAGACCGATCGCGTGCTTGGCATGCATGCGATCGGCCCGCTCGTTTCCGAGCTGATCGCGGAGGGCGTAGTGGCGATGGAGTTCGGAGCGTCGAGCGAGGACATCGCTAGAATCTGTCACGCCCATCCTTCGCTGTCGGAAGCGACCAAGGAAGCGGCGCTCGCGGTCGACAAGCGTTCGCTCAACTACTGATTAGAACTTCCAGCCGTTGTTCATGACCGCAGACCGACCTCATGAACGACTCCGCTGATCCCAATGTCGGGGCGTCGACATCGGGCGCGCTCTCCGCTTACCTGGCGCCTGTTCTCGAACGGCGCGACATCGTGCTCGATGCGTCGCAGATCGCCGCGCTCGGGAGATTGGAGCGCCTGCATGACGAGTTCGCGGGGTTTGTCCGGGCGCGGCGATCGCTTCTCAGGCGCTGGTTCAATCCGCCGATTCCGCCGCGCGGCGTTTACCTTTGGGGCGGGGTCGGACGGGGCAAGAGCTTCCTGATGGATGCGTTCTACGCTGCGGTGCCCTTGCGGCGCAAGACTCGCGTTCACTTCCACGCGTTCATGAAAAGTGTCCACGATGAGCTTCGCACGCTGAAGCATGCCGTCGATCCACTTGCGGCCGTCGCGGGCAGAATCGCGCGCCGTCATCGCCTGGTCTGCTTCGACGAGTTCCATGTCTCGGACGTCGCCGACGCGATGATACTCGGACGCCTTCTCGGCGCGCTGTTCAAAAACGGCGTGGTATTCGTGATGACGTCCAACTACCATCCCGACGATCTCTATCCGAACGGGCTGCAGCGGCAAAATCTGTTGCCCACGATCGCGCTGCTCAAGGAATGGCTCGACGTGATCGAGATCGACGGTGGAACCGACTACCGTCTTCGCGAGCTCGAGCAGCTATCGTGCTACTACGTCGCCCCGGCGGGCGCGGCGGACGCCGAGCTTTCCGTGCTGTTCGAGCGTATGCGGACAGGCCCGGACGAGAATCCGCGTCTGACCGTCGAAGCGCGTGGCCTGAAGGCGAAGCGGCGTGCAGGGGGCGTGGTCTGGTTCAGCTTTGCGACGCTTTGTGAGGGGCCGCGCTCGCAGGTCGACTATCTGGAGCTCGCCCGCCGGTTTGCGGTGGTCATCGTGTCCGACGTGCCGCGCTTGTCCACGGACATGAGCAATGCGGCGAGACGGTTTACCTGGCTCGTCGACGTCCTCTACGATCATCGGGTAAAGTTGCTGCTTTCGGCAGAGGTTCCGGTGACGCAGTTGTACCTGGATGGGGCCAACAGCCAGGACTTTGCGCGTACCGTCAGCCGCTTGATCGAAATGCGCACCCGGGAATACATGGCGTTGCCGCATCAGGCCGGAGAAGGCACATCGGTGGCCGAGGTCGTGTCCTGACCGCGAAGCAGATGGAAACTGAGGGAAGCCGAAGGAAACTGAGAATAACTGAAGGAATCTGAGGAGGAGTGTCCAGTGCAGAAGTTCAAGGCATACCGTACTTTCCAGGACGACAGCAATGTGTCGAGCCGCTTCGTCGAGATGACGGTCGACGAGCTCGACCCCGGCGACGTGGTGGTCAAAACCAAGTATTCCACGATCAACTACAAGGATGCTCTTTCCTATAAGGGCGCCGGCAAGATCATGCGCAAGTATCCGACCGTTGCCGGCATCGACATGGCGGGAACCGTCGACACATCCTCCGACCCCCGATTCAAGCATGGCGACAAGGTGATCGTGCATGCCTACGATCTCGGCGTCGCCCACGACGGCGGCTACGCGGAGTACGTGCGCGTTCCAGGCGACTGGGTGGTAAGGCG
>VBDA01000189.1 GCA_005883655.1 Betaproteobacteria bacterium
TCCGTGGATCTGGCTGGTCGAAGGCAAAATTGCGGGCAGCGCGGAGGCGATCGCCAAGGCCGCGAATACAGGGCGCTTCGATTACGACGCGGCGCTGCCCGGGCTCGAGGTCGTCGACCGCTACACCTTGAAGATCCGCTTGTCGCAGCCCGACCTGCGCTTCATTTATGCGCTCGCCGTTTCGAACGTAGCGGCAGTCGCCCGCGAAGTCGTGGATGCCTACGGCGCCGACTTCGGTGCGCATCCCGTCGGCACCGGCCCGTACATCCTCGGCAGCTACCAACGGAGCTCGAAAATCATGCTCGACGCGAATCCGGGTTTCCGCGAGTGGTCGTACACGCCTTCGGGGCCGATCCCCGTGGAATCGCAGGCAATCGCCTTGGCGCTCAAGGGTCGCCGGCTACCCTTCGCGGGCCACATCGAAATCAGCATCATCGAGGAGGGGCAGGCGCGATGGCTTGCGTTTCTTAACCGCGAGCTCGATATCCTGGATTTGCTGCCGCCGGAATTCGTCGGGGAGGCGCTTGCCGACGGCAAGCTGCGCCCGGAGCTCGGCGCGCGGGGAATCAGGCACGAGCCTTTCCTGCGTCCGAACACCTGGTGGACCTATTTCAACATGGAAGACCCGGTCGTCGGCGGGTATACGACGGAGAAAATCGCGCTTCGCCGCGCGATCGGCATGGGCTACGACGTCGCCGAATTCATCCGAGTCATCCTCAAGGGCCGTGCGGTTCCCGCCAAGAGCATCGTACCCCCGGATATCGCGGGCTATGATCCCGCGCTCAAGACGCCGGTGAAGCCGTACGATCCGGCTGCGGCGCGCGCGCTACTCGAGCGATTCGGCTACAAGGACCGCGACGGCGACGGTTTTCGTGAAACGCCTGATGGAAAGCCACTGACGCTCGAAATGTGGTCACCGGCGACATCGCTTTTCCGTCAGGCCGACGAGCTGTGGAAAAAAAACATGGACGCGATCGGTCTCAGGATCGTGTTCAGGAAAGACCGGACGTCCGAGCTGCGAAAGATGGCCCGTCTCGGCAAGATCCCGATGCGCTACGACGGATGGAACGCGGACTACCCCGACGCCGAGAACTACATGCAGCTGCTCTATGGCCCGAACACGGGTGGAGAAAACAATGCGCGATTCAAACTGCCTGCGTTCGATGCGCTCTACGATGAAACGCGTAAGCTGCCCGATTCGCCGCAGCGGACGAGGCTCTTCGACAAAATGATGGAGCTGGTCTTCGCCTACGCCCCTTTTCGATTGTCGGAGCACCGGCTGGAAGACCCGTTGATACACGGCTGGGTCAAAAACTACAAGCCGCACCCGATACGCTCGCAAGTGTGGCAATACATCGACCTCGATCCGAGGAAGTAGAGCCGAGCGGGCCCCATCTACATTTTCCTTACGCGACTCGCGTAGTACTTGAGCAAGGATGCATCGTCTTCGGCGCCGTAGCCGGCGGCGACAGCAGCATCGAACGCCTCGCGTGCGGCGCGGGCGAGCGGAGCGTCGAAACCCAGTGCCGCGGCAGCATCGACCGCGATGCCGACGTCTTTTTTCAACAGCGTCGTCGTCGCTCGTGGCGCATAGTCCCCTTCGAGCGCGCGCGCCATGCGGTCTGCGAAAATCCAGCTCGCACCCGAGCTCGCGCCGACCACCTCCAGGAACAGACGCGGATCGAGCCCGGCGTGCGTGGCAATCGCCAGCGCTTCCGCACCGGCAGCGAGGTTGACCGCGGCGAGCTGATTGTTGAGCACCTTGAAAGTCGCGGCGTCCCCGGCGCGCGCGCCGACAACGAAGCGCCTGCCGGCGATCGCATCGAACACCGCCGCGCATTCTCCGATCGCCTGCGCATCGCCGGACATCATGATCGTCATGGTGCCCTCGGATGCGCGTCGGGGACCGCCGGACACCGGTGCGTCGATCAGGCGCGCGCCACGCACGGCAACCCGTGACGCAAGCGTAGCGACGTACGCCGGCGGAACCGTTGAGGACACGATGAGGACGGCCCCCGGCACCAATTCGGGCGCGGCGCCATGCTGGCCAAACAGCACGTCCTCGATCTGAGCAGCATCCACCACCAGCAGGATCACCGTGCGGTATTCGCGGACCAGCGCGGCGGCAGTAGGGAAGGCAGTGGCGCCCGCGGCCACGGCGGCGGCTTCGGCCCGCGGCAGAATATCGCGCGCACCGACTTCGATGCCGTTGCGCACGAGGCTTTGTACCACGCCGAGGCCCATCGCACCGGTACCGATGATGCCGACCCGGACTGGCATGTGTGCCTAAGGCTTGGGCGCGGCGTATTGCTTGCAGGATTCGAGCGTGGTCGAGACGCCGAGCTCGGTCAGCGTCCAATCCATGCCCTTGCCTCGAAGCTCGACGTTGCCGTTGCTGTAGCGCGTGCCGCCGCCGGACGGGATTTGATATAGCGTGATTTTTTCGGAGGTGGCGGTCAGCATGCGCGCCTCGCCGGAATCGAAACGGATGACCAGTCGTTCACCCGCCAGCTGGCAGGTAATCGTGTTCTTGGCGGACTCTTCCTCTTCCTTGGAGGGCTTGTGCTCGCAGCCGGTACTGATCAGCGCCAGCGCGGCGACCAACCAGGCGAAATCGAGTCGCCCGGGCTTCGCCCGGCCAGCGTTGCGACGCGCAACGATCTTTGCCTGTCGATCTTGCGATTGCGGCTTCATCGGGCGCTGCCTACCGCAGAATCTCGCAAAGCTTCGCCGGACGATCCCGGCCGCCGGTCTGCGGCGTCGATACGAAAGTGCAGAGATCGAACCCTTCCTCGAGCAGCGTAGCGGCGATGCGCTTCAGGGCCTCGTCCGACAAGGATGGTTCGCGAGACAGGATGCGCCCGTAACGCAGCGACGGATGCGCCGACGCAAGCCAGCGGTACTCGGGGTCGAACGCGATGATGATCGACTCGCGGCCGAAGGGATACCACCAGATGCCCAGGAAACGCACCGAAGTGATCTTGAGCACCGACGGCAGCGATGGCTCGAGTGGGCGCGTGCGGCTTTCATTAAGTTGCAACGTGCCATCGGCGCGCAGGCAGCGGGTTCTGTTGGCGATGGCGCCATTTTCCGCCGTGGTGTATTCCGTTTGCGTGTCGCGGGCGCAGCGGCTTTGCAAAAACCCCGGGATCGCCGCGATCTCGTACCAGGTCCCCAGATAGCGATTGAGATCGAATCCCGTGACCGGCGTCAGCGCCATCGCGGAAGGGATCCAGAAGAGTGAGAGCGCCAGGGTCACGCACCGGTGCATTGGTCGATACGTGACTTGCATGACGCGCATTTCAACAATCGACGACGTTGATGGCCAGGCCACCGAGTGAAGTTTCCTTGTACTTGGTCATCATGTCGCGCCCGGTCTCGTACATTGTCTTGATGACAGCATCGAGCGCCACGCGATGGCTGCCATCGCCGCGAAGGGCAAGCGACGCGGCGTTGATGGCCTTCACGGCGCCCATGGAATTGCGCTCGATGCACGGAATCTGCACCAGGCCGGCGACCGGATCGCAGCTCATGCCCAGATGATGCTCGATGCCGATCTCAGCCGCATTCTCGATCTGCGCGTTGCTGCCGCCGAGCGCGGCGGTAAGTCCGGCCGCGGCCATCGAACAGGCGACGCCAACCTCGCCTTGGCAACCGACCTCGGCGCCCGACAAGGACGCGTTCCGCTTGCACAAGCCGCCGATCGCGGCCGCAGTCAAGAGGAAGCTGACAATGCCCTCTTCGTTGGCTTCCTCGAAGAACTCACGATAGTAGCGAATGACCGCCGGGATGACTCCCGCGGCACCGTTGGTCGGCGCGGTCACTACTCTGCCCCCGGCGGCGTTCTCCTCATTGACGGCGATCGCATATGTGCTGGCCCAATCGATCGCCTCGGTCGGATTGCTGACGTTTTGCGAGCGCTTGTCACGCAGCGCGTCGCCGAGCGACTTCGCCCGCCGTCGCACGTTGAGGCCGCCGGGGAGGATGCCTTCGCGGCTCATGCCGCGGTCGATGCTGGCGTTCATGATAGCCCAGCGTTCGAGCAGGCCGGAGCGAACCTGATCGGGGCTGCGAAGGGCAAGCTCGTTGATGCGCATCATTTCCGGGATGCGCTTGTGCGCAGTCTCCCCGTGCAGGAGCAATTCGAGCGCGCTGGTAAAGGGATAGGGAACGCGGAGCCGGGTCGGGGCCTCGGCCAGCTGATCGATCTCATCTTCGTCGACAACAAATCCGCCGCCGACTGAAAAATACACCTTGCGGATGACGGCGGCGCCGGCCGCGTCGAGGGCGGTGAAGCGCATGCCGTTGCTGTGGAACGTCAGGGTCTTATCGACACGGAAGCGCAGATCCTTTTCTTCGTGGAAAAGGATCGGGTGCCGTCCGTCGAGCGAAAGCATTTGCTGCTCGCGGATGCGCTGCACCATGGGCTCGACCTGTTCCGAATCGATACGATCGGGCACCTCGCCGGAAAGGCCGAGCAGAATCGCGCGGTCGGTGCTGTGTCCGCGGCCGGTCAAGGCGAGCGATCCGTAAAGATCGACGACGACGCGAGCGGTCTCTTCCAGCTTACCGCTCGCGGCTAGCTCGTGCGCAAAGCGGCCGGCCGCATGCATCGGTCCGACAGTGTGCGAGCTTGACGGCCCGAGGCCGATCTTGAACAGGTCAAATGCGCTAACGAACATCGCGGATTGCAGATGATAGACTGGGACCGCATTGTACTCCGGGATCCGAAATGGCATCTCGATCAGAAACGCACAGCCGTGTGCTGGTGACCGCCATCTTGTTTGCCATGGTCACGATGACGGTCGCGGCGGCGACGCCCGACACGGGGTGGCGGGCATACCAGAAGCGCGACTATCCGGCGGCGAGGGCCGACTTCGAACAACGCGCTCGCGACGGCGACCGTGTTGCCCAGTTCAATCTGGCGATGATGCTCATGCGCGGCGAGGCGGGCGCCACCGACGTTGCGGGCGGTCTCACCTGGCTGCGACGCTCGGCGGATGCCGGCTTGGCGCAGGCTCAGTACAACCTCGGTCTGATGTACGAAAACGGAGTAGGCGTGGCGCGGTCGCTGACCGAGGCCACTCTATGGTGGAGCAGGGCTGCCGAGCAAGGCCATTCAGATGCGCAGGTGCAGCTCGCCACCCAGTATTTCCTCGGCCGCGGCGCACCCAAGGATTGGAAGCTCGCCGCCAAGTGGTATGAAGCGGCGGCCGAAAGGGGTGATCCCGGCGCGCAGTACATCATCGCCAGCTTTTACGAGCATGGCGACGGCGTGCCACGGGATCTGAACAAGGCGCTGGCGTGGTACGTCCAGGCGGCGCGCCAGGGAGACATCGGTGCTGCCGCGCAAGCCAAGGACGTCGCGCGCCGGCTCTCCCCTGCGCCACGCGCGCCCTGAGAACGGGAATGCCGGCAAGTCGATTAGCACGCGTAGGCGCGTAGATTACCTGGGCACGCGGATGCGTTCGCGTCCCGGATGCTCCTGCGACGGCGCGCTGCGCGGTGCCGCGCTCGAGTGCGCGAAGCGCAGCGTCTCGGGATAGGAAAGCACTTCCGGCAGCTCGCCTCGCGCAAGCGTTGCCTGAGTTGTCTGCCACCACGTTGCCTCGAGCAGATCGGCGTGCCGCTTCAGGAAATCCGCGCGCACCTCATCGTCGGTGAGCAGGAAGGTAGCGAATTCCTCGGGGAAAACGTCGTTCGGCCCGACCGGATACCACACCTCGCTCGACATCTCGTCCTGGCCCGGTGGAGGCTGCGGAATGCGGCGGAACGTGCACGCCGTCATGTACTCGATTTCGTCGTAGTCGTAGAACACGATGCGTCCATAACGGGTCACCCCGAAATTCTTGAACAGCAAGTCACCGGCGAAGATATTCACCGCGGCAAGCTGCTTCAGGGCGTCGCCGTAATCCCGCATCGCGTGCTCGCGCTGCGCCGCGGTCGCCCGCTTCAGGAAAAGATTGAGCGGGGTCATGCGCCGCTCGATGTAGAATCATGTCGCCGTCTTTTTCGACGGTCGACGGAGCCACCGCCTCCAGCTCCTCGATGAGCTCGGCGGAAAAGCGTTCGCGCGGAAAGGCGACATCGGAATATTCCAGAGTGTCGGCCATGCGGCCGACACGGTCGTGGTGCTTGACCAGGACGTATTTCTCCTTGACCTTTTCGCGGGTGGTGTCCTTCGACGGCGCGATCCGGTCCTTGATCACCTTGAACACGTAGGGATAGGACGGCAGCGTAAAAACGGTCATGACCATGCCCTTGATACCGGGGGCGAGCACGAAGGCGTCGGTGGAATGCTTGAGATGGTGCAAAAAGTCGCGGAAGAAAAGCGTCTTGCCCTGCTTTTGCAGTCCGACCATGGTGTAGAGCTCGGCTTCGGTTCGCTCCGGAACGATCTGGCGCAGGAAGTTGACGTAAGCGGAGGGTACTTCCATGTCCACCAGAAAGTAGGCGCGGTTGGCTGAGAAGAGGAGCGCGAGCTGCTCGGCATCCATGAGCAATGCATCGAAATAGAGATTGCCGTCGGCGTCGTGCTTGATCG
>VBDA01000190.1 GCA_005883655.1 Betaproteobacteria bacterium
ATGCATGCGCGAGGCAGGCGGAGGCGCACCAGAAGGTATACGGCCTGGGACCCTACGATCCGACCCATGGCTCCTACAACTGGATGTACGACTCCTGCATGCAGGCCGGCGGTTACCAGCGTAAGAAACCTTGAGGACTCTACGGCCCTACTGCGGAGGTTTTATATGCGCGGAGATGCGCTGAACGCTTGACGATTCGCGTGTCGCCGTTTCGTTCTCTGCGAGCGGAAAATCGGGCGCCACCATCGACCACGCTTCGCAGACGACCTCGCCCCGCGATTTCCAATGCAATTTCCATTGATCCGGATGGCGAAAAAACAGCTCTCCGCGTCCGCCACCGGCACCATACAGCGCATATCCAAGCTGCTCCTCGTTTGGCAACCCGCAGAAATGGACGCTCGGGTTCCATTGCGCGAGCCTTGTTGCGGCCGCGAGAAGCGCTCGCTCGAGTAAGACGTTCCGGCCGAGATTGAGCAGCGGCGGACGGCGCGGTGCTCCCGGAAAGAGCATCTCCAGCTCAGCCCAGGCAAATGTTGCGGCAGACGGCCAGTCAGGAAACCGCAAGTCCCGCCGACCGTAACGGGACGGCAATTCACGGGGGGAGCGCGCGATCATCCGGCCATCCAGAGCCACCAGCTGCAGCGGAGGCGGTGGAACATCGGTGAGGAATTCCTTGCGCAACACCGGCTCGCCGTCCGGTTTACAACCCAGCATGAGACATGTATCGGCGTCGCCTACCGCGATCAGCTCATAGCCAAGCAGCTCTTCTTCCAGAATCGGGACCATGTCGAGCGAAAACCCGAGCGGCAGGCTGCGGCGCGCTGCCGCTTCGGCAAGATGGCTACGAACCAGGGGCAGTATCGTCGCCGCTTGGGAAAGTAGTGGATAAAGAGCTTGCGGCACGATCAGATGAATTGCGCTAGTTAAGCGAACGCTGCTGCTGACTCAGCACGCGTGCCGCCGCACAGCACTCGTGCGAGATCGTCCAGGAAAAACCCGGACGAGCAGAACAGATGGGGGACGCCGTCGGTTGAGGAAGCGCACGTTGCGGGCCCGCACTGCCACCGCTCCGGAAATCGGGCGACTCGCGGCAACAACCGGACTACCCTGTTTTCGGGAAGTCATCAAACTACCGTCAGTCGGCGCTGGCCGCTTTTGCACGGCGCCGAGTATGCACCGCGCAATCGCTGCGGTATGTCAGGTAGCGGACATAAGCGTGCGCGCGCACTTCTGTGTTGTTGGAATGCCTCGCCTGGTCGCGTCTCGAAAAATGCTGCGATGACATGTCGTATAGTTCCAATACTGGTCCGAATCCGGGAGAAATCTTGCAGCGTCCGTCAATAGCAAGCGCCATGAAGGCCGAACGGCCGCTGGTCACCCCGCTCGCGCACGACGCCCTTTCGGCGCGCCTTATCGCGAGGACCGGCTTCAAGGCGTTCGCGATCGGTGGCTCGGCGCTTCTTGCCACCCGCTTCGGACTTCCGGACATCGGACTCATCGGCGTATCCGACATGACCGCCGGGATTCGCGATATCGCCGCCGCGACGGCGTTACCATTCTTCGCCGATGGAGACGACGGTTACGGCGACGTCAAAAGCGTCGCGCGGATGATCGAGCTTTACGAACAAATCGGCGTCAGCGCGATCCTCATCGAGGACCAGCAGCGCGAGCACAAGCAGCAGCGTGCCGACCGCGCTCTCGGCGTGGTGGATCGCTCGATCATCGAGGCCAAGCTGCGCGTTGCGCTCGCGGAGCGGAGCAATCCGGATACGTTCATCATCGGCCGCACCGATTCGTACGGAGTTCTGGGGCTCGACGAAGCACTGCGTCGTGCGGAGCGATTCCTCAAGCTCGGCGTCGATGGTGTGTTCGTCGCGGGACTCAAGTCCATTGCCGACTACGAGCGCGTCGGACGCGAATTGCGCGGCGCCCGCCTCTCCGCTGCGATTTTCGAGACCGTGGGCATGCCGTGGCCGACGCCCGCGGAGCTGGGCGAGCTCGGCTTTGCCCACGTCTCGTATCCAGCCACGCTCCTGTTCCGCATCACCGCGACCATGCATACGGCGCTGATGACGCTTCGCCGTCATGCGGCGGGCATCGAGCCGATGACGCCCGATCGCACCGCCGACGCCTCGCGCCAGATTCTCGACGACGTCCTGGAGCTAGCCCGCTGGCAGACGATCGAAGCTGGCGCAGCGCGCGGCCCCGATCCGGCGGAAGAAAGCGCCTGAGGTGCGTTACCGATGTGCAGGTTGCGCCCGAGCATCCACGCGCGGTATCGTCCTCAATGTTGCAAGCAGATTCCGAACGACCGCTGACAAGAGCGCAGGATCCATGCGCCATGAACCTACATCCTGGAGGAGAAGCATGATGGCCTTGCGTTCCTGGTTGACCGCTACGCTCCTCGCGGCAGTCGCGACGAGCAGCCATGCGGAGGAGATCGCGGTCGGAAACTATGGCGTGTCCGCCAACGGCATGCCCTTCGGCGTAGCCCTGGTGAAGGGTTACTTCAAGGAGGAAGGGCTCAACATCACCGGTCTGATCTCGTCGGCAGGCGGCGGAACGTCGCTGCGCAACATGCTGGCAGGCGGCGGCGTTCCTTACGGCGAAGTGAACCCCGGCGTGGTGGTGTCCGCGATCCTCGCCGGCGCCGACCTCAAGATCGTCAGCGACAACGCACTCACCGTGGCGGAATTCGTATGGGCGGTGAAGCCGAATTCGCCGATCAAGAGCATCAAGGACCTCAAGGGCAAGAAGATCGGGTACACCAATCCGCGCTCGACCAGCCAAGCGCTCGCGGCGATGCTGCTGCAGATCGCGGGCTACAAGCCTGAGGATGCCGAGCTGGTGAAGACGGGCGGCTTCGGCGAAGGCATCGCTGCGCTGGACTCGGGTCAGGTCGACATCGTGCCCATCACCGAGCCCTTGTGGTCGAAATACAAGGATAAGTATCGTGCGGTGATCGTCGCCAGCGACGTGCTGCCGCCGCTCGACAACGTCGTGGGCGTGACCACGGTCGAGATGGCTGAGAAGCGCGGCGACTTCATCCGCGCCGTCATTCGCGCGCGGCGCAAGGCGGTCATTTTCATGCGCGAGCACCCCGACGAGGCCGCGGAGATCGTCGCCAAGCAATACAACATCGAGCCCGCAGTGGCCCGAAGCGCGGTGCGTAATCTCACCACGAGCATGACCAAGGGAGTCCCTTACTGGGGCGAGGGCGAAATCCACCTGGAGGGCTTGAAGCGCATGATCGAAGCGCAGCGTTCGGTAGGCGCCATCACTGGCGAGGTCGATTACAGCAAGATCATCGACACGCGCTTCCTCCCGGACGATCTGAAAGCGCTGAGATAACGCGTGTGATTCGGGGCGCATCGTGACGACCCAGGTCGCGCTCTCCAACGTTGGCAAGACCTTTCCGGCGAGCCCGACGACGGCCGCGCTGCATGCGCTCGGGCCGATCGATCTCGAGTTGCAGCGCGGCGAATTCTTCGCCGTGGTCGGACCATCGGGTTGCGGCAAATCGACGCTGCTCGAGATCATCGCCGGCTTGACTCCGGCAACGCAGGGCAGCGTCGAGTTCGAGGGACGGCGCATCGCCGGCGAGGCGCCCGACAGCATCGGCGTCGTGTTCCAGGAAGACGCCTCGCTGCCCTGGCTCGACGTCACCGAGAACGTGGCGTTCGGCCTGCGCCGGTCCAAGCTTGCGAAGGATGAACGCGACGCGCGCGTACGCGACGCGTTGCGACTGGTTGGCCTCTCGGATTTCGCGACGAGCTATCCCGCGCAGCTCTCCGGCGGCATGCGCCAGCGCGTGTGCATCGCACGGACGCTGGTGATGCAGCCACGGTTGATTCTGCTCGACGAGCCATTCGGCGCTCTCGACCAGCAGACGCGCCTTCTGATGGGCGACGAGCTCCTGCTCATGTGGCGCGCGACCGGTGCGACGGTGTTCCTGATCACGCATGCGCTCGATGAAGCGACAATGCTCGCCGACCGGATCGGCGTGATGTCGGCGCGCCCTGGGCGCCTCATCGACGTCGTGGAGACAAACTGGCCACGCGAACGCGACAGCCGCATCGTCGAGCGCAGCGAATTCGGGGCGATCACCGCGCGGCTGTGGAAGACGCTGCGTGAGGAATCACTGAAGACCATAGGCCGTGCCGTGCCGAAACCGGCTGCAGACGCATGAAACGCCTGTTCCTCTACCGGCTCGCGGTCGTCGCCGGCGCGATTGCCTTGCTCGAGATATTCTGCCTGACCGGCGTCATCGACAAGATCACCATGCAACCGCCGCACCTGATCGCGAGGGACCTGTATCGCCTGCTGGCGTCGGGCAGGATGAACGGCGCCATCTGGAAGACGTCGACCAACACGCTGCTCGCGCTGGTGCTCGCCCTCGGGGTTGGCGTGGTCGCGGCAGCCCTGCTCCATCGCCTTCGCGCTTTGCGCGATACGCTGGACCCGCTCTTCGCCACCTACTACGCCGTGCCGGTGTTCGCGTTCTATCCGTTCTTCATCGTCGTGTTCGGGCTCGGCGATCTGCCGCAGATCCTGATCGCGTTCATGCTCGGGGTGGTGGCGATGATCGTCAACACGCTGAACGGGCTCGACCGCGTGCCGCCGGTGCTGCTTAAGACCGGCCGCATCATGCGCCTTACTCCCATCGATACCGCGCTGCGGCTGACGCTCCCGGCCGCGGGGCCATACATCCTCACCGGCGTGAAGCTCGCGGTCGCATACGCCTTCATCGGAATCATCGGCTCCGAATTCATCCTCTCGCGCGGCGGAATCGGCTACGAGATCAACTTCGCGTACAACAACTTCGACAACGCGACGATGTATCCGCTGATCGTCCTGATACTCCTTGCGTCGATCGCGATCAACACCGTGCTGACGCGCTGGGAGAAGACGCTGCTGGCCCGCCGAGGCGCGCGATGAGTGAGCGGCGGCGACACGGAGGACGCAACGCGCTGCTGCTCGTCGCGGCGCTGTTTGCGCTCTGGCAGGCGATTTACTGGGCGGTGGGCGATATCGCGTTGTCATCGCCGCTCGCGACGCTGCGCTACACGGCGCAGCTTGTAACGGGCGAGGATTTCAGAATGCATCTCTCCGATACCATGCGCGCGTTCGCCATCGCCTTCGTGTTGTCGGTGGTGATCGGCCTGTTGGTGGGCTTCTGGCTCGGCTTCGATCGACTGTCCGGCGACGCTCTCGAGCCGATGATCGTGACCGTGTATGCCATTCCCAAGCTCACGCTGTATCCGATCCTCCTTCTGGCGTTCGGGCTCGGCCTGTCCGCCAAGGTTGCGTTCGGGGTACTGCACGGCACCATACCGATCATACTTTTTACGCTCGGCGCGGTGCGCAATACCCGGCCGATTCTACTCAAGACCGCGCACGTGCTGAAGCTATCGCGGCCGCAGATGGTGCGCTGGATCCTGTTCCCGGCGGCGATACCCGAGATCTTCACCGGCTTGCGCGTCGGATTCTCGCTCACGTTGATCGGATCGCTGCTTGCCGAGATGTTCGCGTCCCAGCGGGGCTTGGGTTACCTGCTGATGAATGGAATCGGCCTGCACAACATCGAGCTTGTCATGTCGGTGACGCTGCTGATCGTCGTGTTCGCGGCGGCGGTGAGCACGCTGCTCCTGCAGGTCGATCGGAAGCTACACCGCAAGGGTTGAAGATCGCGTCAAATCGCGGTCATATGGGTCGGGTATTGTTGTCACAGGAAACCGTTGCTTTCCCTGCGCTCCAAAGATGCCGGCAAGCGAGCGCATCCACTGTCACTGCCACGGAGAATGTAATGGAGCCGAAAAGTCCGATCAAGAGCAGAGAGCTCAAGGAAGTGCTGCTGCCGACGGTTTTGTATCCGACCGATACCGAAGACTACTT
>VBDA01000191.1 GCA_005883655.1 Betaproteobacteria bacterium
TACCGCTCCGAGGCGGCGAATGTCCCCTGTCCGCGTTGCAACTCGACGCGCACTCGGCAGCAATCGCGTTACGGTTCGACACCCTGCAAGGCGCAGTATCGCTGCGATGACTGTTTCGAGCCGTTCGACTATTTCAAGCCGCACTGATCGTTGGTATGAATCGTCCATTCCGGATGCGTCATCCCCGCGAAAGATTCTATGGTCTTTGTCAAGTGGGTCGAACCCTTGGGGGAATGAATTCTTGTCCATTCTTGAACAGGGCGAAGGCGGTGCGCAGCATTTTGCGGGCGAGGATGACATGCACGGCGGTGGCGGGCAGGGCTTTGGCGCGTTGGAGGGTGACGTAATCACGCCAAATCTTGGTACGCGCGGCGGACATGGCGGCCGCGATCAGCAAGCGGCGCCACTCGGGATGACCGCGCTTGGAGAGGCGGCGTCGGCCTCGATGCTGGCCGGATTCATCGGGGCGCGGATCCAAACCCAGATAGGCGATCAAAGCGTCGGCGTGACGAAAGGCGAAGCGCTTGAACAAAGCGCACAGCAGGCTGGCCACCAACGGGCCCACGCCGCTGATGGTTTTAAGGCGCGTGACCAAGGTTGCCGTCGAGGCATCGCTGCTGGTAAGCGCCGCGAGCTCGCGGTCGATCCCGCTCAACAAGGTGGCGATGGCTTTGAACAGGTTGCGTTTCTCGCGGCCGAGGGCGGGCAACTCGGCCAAGCTCTGAGTGAGCGCTTGGCGGCTGCGCACCAGCACCGCCCGACGCTCGAGCAGTGTGGTCAGGCGCTCGCACAGTGCGGAGGGCGGCACATAAGGATGCAGCTGCGCCCGCTCATGGGCCACGTAGCGGGCCAGCAACTTGGCGTCACTGGGATCGGTCTTGCCACGAGCACCCATGCCACGCACGTAGTAGTAGACATTGCGGGGATTGACGACGTAGACCACCAAGCCGCGGCCATGGGCCAAGTCGGCGAGCCGGCGGTGATAGGTGCCAGTGGCCTCCATGGCGATCACACTGCCGGCCGGCAGCGTGTCCAACCAGGCACTGATCGCGGCGTCCTGGTTGGCGATGCGTTTGACGCCGACCTCACCCGGATAAACCGCAATCACCAGCTCGCGCTTGCTCACATCGGCGGCGAAACAATTAACTTCACTCATCTTGACCTCCCTCGTTCGCAGGTGTACTACGTTCAAAGCGCTGGGGTGAGGCCGTGCACACGTAAGCTTGCAGAGCTATCGACGGTCCGCTTACGCGGCCGTCGCATTCCTTATCGACGTTGGGCACGGAGCGCAGAGCGCTTTCGCAGTCTGTCCAATGCGATGGCAGAAACGGGAATCTGTCCGTCACCCCAGCGCCCTCCATCTCAACACGGTTCACCCCGCTACACCATACAAGCGGGAATCCAGTGTCTTAGGGTATGAACCGGGCACATGGTTTACACAGCAAACCGGGCACATGGTTTACAGGTTGAGTACGGTATGGGGCAAGGAGGGCTGCCCCGATGCCTTGGAAAGAGACCTGTGCCATGGAAGAGCGAGAAGCATTTGTGCAAGCGTGGTTAAGCCGTGAGTTCACGATGAGCGAGCTGTGTGAGCGCTTCGGGGTGAGTCGCCCGACCGGTTACAAATGGCTGATGCGCTTTCAAGCCGAAGGGAGCCCAGGGTTGTACGACCGCTCGCGCGCGCCGCAGCTGCAGGCGCATGCCACTCCGGCCGCGCAGGTGGCGGTGATCGTGGCGCTCAAGCGCCGGCATCTGAGCTGGGGGCCGTTGACGGTGCGCGATTGGCTGCGCCGCGAACATCCACAGCAGCATTGGCCGGCAGTGAGTACGGTTGGCGAAGTGCTCAAGCGCCATGGTTTGGTACAACCACGCCGGCGCCGCCATCACACGCCGCCGCACAGCCAGCCGTTTGCCAGCGTTGGTGCGGCCAACGACGTGTGGAGTGCCGACTTCAAGGGCCAGTTCGAGCTCGGTGATGCCCGGGTGTGTTACCCGTTGACCATGACCGACAACCATAGCCGATTTCTGCTCTGTTGCCAGGGGATGTATCGACCAGGGATGAAGCCCACTCGCACCTGCTATGAACGCGCCTTTATCGACTACGGTCTGCCACGCGCTATTCGCACTGACAATGGGCCGCCGTTCGCCAGCATTGCCTTGGGCGGCTTGAATGCACTCTCGGTATGGCTGTTGAAGCTCGGGGTGCTGCCCGAGCGCATCGCGCCGGGCAAGCCGCAGCAGAATGGGCGCCACGAACGCATGCATCGGACACTGAAGGCGGCCACCGCCCATCCGCCCAAGGCCAACTTGAGCGCCCAGCAACGCGCCTTCAATCGCTTCCGCCAGGAATACAACGAAGAGCGTCCGCATCGGAGTCTGGGCGGTGGACGTCGGCCGAGTGAGGTCTTTCGCTCGTCGCCACGCTCCTATCCGGCCACCTTGCCCGAGGTGGCGTATCCTCAAGACTTCGTGCTGCGCAAAGTCAAACCGGGAGGCTATATGAAGTGGCATGGCCAAATCATCTACGTCACCAAGGCGCTGGAGGGCGAGTACGTCGGTTTGAAGCCGCTGGACCATGATCGTTGGGAGTTGTACTTTGCGCAGTTACCACTGGGTGTGTTCGATGCCAGAAGCAGCAAAATCATCAAGCCGCGGTAATCTTGGTGTAAACCATGTGCCCGGTTTCAAATGTAAACGATGTGCCCGAACCGACATTTGGACGAAAGTCACTGGGTCCCCGCTTTCGCGGGGACGACGAACATTTTTCGGCAGCTGTGGCGATGTCGCGCCGGACAGGAAAGCATTCGCGGCTCGGGCAACGTCAGGCGGCGATCCGCGCGCCGGTCTTCTGATCGAAGACGTGGACCATGGCCGGATCGACAGCGAGACCGATCTTGTCTCCCGGGTTGACGACTGGCCGCCCGTGTGTGACCAGCACGATCTGCGCTTCCCCCGCCTGCACCAAAAGCTCGGTTTCGGCCCCCGTCGGCTCGACGACGATGATTTCAGCCGGAACCGCGTCGCCTCCGCCGAGCGAAAGATGCTCCGGCCGCACGCCGTACGCAACCGCCTGCCCATCGGCGCCCGCCGTGTGTCCCAAGGGCCAGCGCACGCCTCCGGCAGCCTCGACCCAGGCTCCGCCATTCGCCCGCCGCACGGTGCCGCTCACGACGTTCATGGCGGGGGAGCCGATGAATTGCGCGACGAAGAGATTGTCCGGCCGATCATACAGCTCGAGCGGCTCGCCGATTTGCTCGACCCTGCCATCGTGCATGACCACGATGCGATCGGCCATGGTCATCGCCTCGACCTGGTCGTGCGTCACGTATACCGTCGTCGTCTTCAGCCGCTGATGCAAAGCCTTGATCTCGGCGCGCATCGCGACACGGAGCTTGGCGTCGAGGTTCGACAGCGGCTCGTCGAAGAGAAATACTTTCGGATCGCGGACAATGGCGCGGCCCATCGCCACCCGCTGGCGCTGGCCGCCCGAGAGCTCGCGCGGAAACCGCGCCAGATACGGATCGAGATTGAGAATCTTGGCGGCATTGGCAACCCGCTCCGCGGTGACCTTGGCGTCGGCCTTGCGGAGCTTCAGGCTGAACGCCATGTTGTCGCCCACGGTCATGTGCGGGTAGAGCGCATAGCTTTGAAAAACCATGGCGATGTCGCGGTCCTTCGATTCGACGTCGTTGACGACCTTGCCGTCGATGGCAATGGTGCCACTGGAGATTTCCTCGAGCCCCGCCAGCATGCGTAGCAGCGTCGACTTGCCGCATCCCGACGGACCGACCAGCACCATGAACTCGCCGTCGTGGATCTCGAAGCTGATCCCGTGAATCACCTTGGTGGTGCCGAAGCTTTTCTCGATGCCGTGGAACGATACGGATGCCATGTTCAGTGTCCGGAAGTCAGATATCGCATATGAACAATAGTGTTCAGGCCTTGACCGCGCCCGCCGTCAAGCCACCGACCATGTAACGCTTGAATGCATAGTAGATTGCCGCCGGCGGCAGCGCGTAGATGAGCCCGACAGTCATCAAGAGCTCCCAGGGCGAATCATCGGCGGCGAGAAAGTTCCCCAACGCGACCGAAAGTGTGATCTGCCGGTCGTTGGACAACAGGAGAAACGCGTACAGGTATTCGTTCCACGCCAGCAGCAGCGCATAAGTCCCGATCGCGACGAGCGAGGGCATCATCAGCGGCAGGTACACCAGCCGGAAGAGCTGTAGCGGTGTCGCTCCATCCATTCGGGCCGCTTCGTCGAGTTCGTAGGGCAGTTTATCGGACGCCTGCTTCAGGACCCAGATCGAATACGGAGCCGCGATGGTGACCATGGCAAGGATCAGCGCCCACTGGTTGTTGAGCAAGCCGTAGTTGCCCATGGTCTTGTACATCGGCACCGCGAGAAACGCCGCGGGAATGAAATAGGTGAACAGCGCCAGGTTCATGATCGTCCTGCCGCCCTTGACCTTGAGCCGGCTGATCGCAAAGGCGGCGCAGGTGGCGACGAACAGAGTCAGCATTCCCACGGTCACCGCTATCAGCAGCGAATTCCACAGCTGCAGCCAGAAGTGACTCAAGTAGTAGTGCTTCTGCCCGAACACGACTTCGAAGTTATGCAAGGTCGGATGATCGGGCCAGAGCTTGCCCGCGAACGCCGACTCCTTGGGCGAGATCGAAAACAGAAACAGATGGTAGACCGGTATCAGCGTCCAGAGGAGCACCGGAATGCCGATCAGCAGCAGCTTCGCCTCCGTCGTGACGCTCTTGAGGGTAGGCATCTTCATTTCGAAAGCCGCTTCATCATGAAATATACAAGCGGTAAGACAAGCGGCAGCGCGCACACGATGGACGCCATCGACAGGTCGACCTGGTCGAGCCGCAGGTAGCGGATGCCGAGCGTTGCCAGCACATGCGTCAGGTCGGCGGGTCCGCCGCCGGTGAGCAGATAGACGCTGTTGAAGTCGCCGAGCGTCCATATCATCGACAGGATGGATGAGGTCAGATACAGCGTCTGCATCGACGGCCAGGTAATGAACTTGAACTTCTGCCAGCCCGACGCTCCGTCAACCGACGCGGCCTCGTACATCTCGGCGGGAATCGCAAGCCGTCCAGCAATCAGGATCAGCGTCCAGAAGGGAAGCGACTTCCAGATGTGGACCAGAATCGCCATCGCCAGCGCGACCGAAGGCTCGTTCAGCCAGTTGGGCCCGTCGGCTCCGGTGAACCTGAAAATAAGGTGATTGATGATTCCCCATTCGGGATTGAGCATGAACCGTATCGACAATATGGTCGGAATCGACGGCACCGCCCAAGGCAGGATAAACACCAGCGACAACCACTTGATCCAGGTTCTCGCGGTCACGAAAAAGCCCGAGAGAAGCAGCGCAACGAGCATCTTCAAATTGATGCCGACGATCAGAAACACCAGGGTGTTGACGACCGATCGCGCGAAGATCGGATCGTCGACGAGCCTCACGTAACTCGCTGGGTGGCGGGCCAGCCACAGACCGTAACCTACCGGGTAGACGACGAAGACCAGGAATACCAGCACGTACGGCGCGATGAGAATGAGACCCCATGTCTGCCAGGGAGACAGGCGCCTCTTCGCCGGGCCCGTAGGGAGCGCGGGCTCGACGCGAGGGATCGCTAGCGTGGACACGATTCAGCGTCTTCGGCGCGTAAACGAAGCATGAAGGCGTCGTCCCCGAGGAAGCGGGGACCCAGTGGCGTTGGTTCGAACGCCGCTGGATTCCCGCTTTCGCGGGATGACAGCTAAGTTTAGCCGGCGATCGCCTTGATGCGCGCGATCATTTCGTCGACGGCTTTGTCGACCGGCACTTTTTCGCTCACGACACGATTCATGGCCTTGGCCCAGACGTTTTCGTTGTTGATGATCGTGAACTTGTAGTTTTTGGTGAATTCAAAAGGCACCGTGCCGGCGGCGTACTGATTGAACACCGACTGGCGGTGGCGATCTGCCTGCCAGAACGGTCGTTGCTGCGCGGCTTTCGTCACCGGGAACCAGCGGCCAAGCGCACCTTCGACGTAGGGCGTCAGGTTTTCTTCCTGCAACAGGAACGTCACGAATTCCTTGGCGCGCTTCTTGTTCTTGGCGCCCTCGAAGATCACCCCGGTCTTGACCGCGGTGCGATAGACCATCTTCGAGCCGTCGGGCTTGTTTGGAAATCCCGCGGTGCGGATCAGCTCCGAGTAGTTTTTCTTCGCCTGAGCCCGCTGCTCCGCGGTCAGCGTCTCGTTGTTGGCGTCGTCGAGCCACTTGGCAGCGATGGAGATGGTCGCGTTGTGCGTCATCACCGTCGTCTTGTTGTGAAACGCGACGTTGTTGTCCGGATCCTTCCAGGACGTCGATGATGGTGGAGTGCATCCCTTGGTGTAGATGTCGGTGTAGTCCTTGAGCGCGCCGATCAAGCCCTGCTTCACTTTCGGGTCGTCGACCAGCAGCTTGCCGCTATCGTCGACCAGCTTGAC
>VBDA01000192.1:0-6306 GCA_005883655.1 Betaproteobacteria bacterium
GATCCCATCGCCGGGTATGACGGCGATCCTTAGTTTCCTGTCCACGTTCACTCGATACGCTTGATGCGCAGATGTTGCGTAAGCTCGCCCACGTCATCGAGCGTTTCAATGCGCCATGCGAGATCGATCACCGTCCGCGTCTGCTCAGCATCGAGGCCGCCCCAGGCCGCGCATTGCCGGAACTTCTCCTTGAGCTCGTCATCGCTCATGGGATTTGCGGGGCTGCCCTTGCCAAAATCCGCGGCGCCTTTCACAACGGTCCCATCGTCGAGCTCGACTTCGATGATCGTTGTCATCTTGTCGAAGCCGGCGGCCTCGGCTTCCGCGTTGACGCCGAAGTCCACCCGCTGCAGCAACGCCTGCACGTCGGGGCGATTGACCACCTCGTCGGTGAACTGCCCGAGACCGGCCTTGCGCTCGAGGAGCAGGATCGCCATGCAGAATTCCATGCTGAACTTGGCCTGCAACTCGTTACGGGGACGATGATGGATAAGCGCATTCGGCATGTTGTGATTGGTGCCGACCGTGACCCGTTTGACCCGCTCCGGTCGCAGATCATGACGATGGATAAGATCGAGCATGACGCTCATGCCCGGATGCGTGAGCGACCCGCTGGGATGCGGCTTGATCGAGACGCCGGGGAAGGCGAAGGTCCACGGATTGCCGAGCTTGCCGTCGATCATGTCGGCGCTATAGCCCCCACCTGCGGCCCGAAAAAATCCGCGGTCGGCCTCCAGTCCATTCGGCGATGCAGTAAAGCCGAGCGCCGCCATCTCCGCGGCGACTACACCGCTTTCGGCGGCGCGTCCCGCATGAAAAGGCTTGGTCATGGTGCCGAAGTTTTCGCGCAATCCGGCGGCCTGCGTGGCGCCCAGGCTCAATGCGCGGCGCGTGGTTTCGCGATCGAGGCCGAGGAGCTTCGCGGCGCCTGCGGCGGCGCCGATCGCGCCACAGGTCGCGGTGCTATGAAAGCCGTGCTGATAGTGGCGCGGCAGGATCGCCTCGGCCACTTTGCATTCGACCTCGACCCCGACCTGATACGCGGTCATCAGCTCGCGGCCGCTCTTCCGATCCCTCTCGGCGAGCGCCAGCACCGGCGGCAAAGCCGGTGCCGTCGGATGGGTGAGCAGGCCATAGACGCGATCCTTGGCAATGGCGAGCTGGGTGTCGTCGTAGTCATCGGCATGGATGGAAATTCCGTTGGCGAACGCCGCGAAGCGTGCGGGCAGGCGCATATTGCTTCCGATCACGGTGCTGCCGTCTTCGGTTGCAATGCCCAACGCTGCAAGGTAACGACGAGTGATGTTGCCGGTTTGCGAGGCGGCGCCGGCGAGGGCGAGGCCGATGCCATCGAGCACCGAACGCTTGCCGAGGTGGGCCACGTCGGCGGGCACATCCTGTCCGCGCGTGGCTACAACGAAGCCGGCAACGTAGTCCGTAAGAGACGGATCGTGGGAAGTGGCGGCTGCGGCTGGCGAGACTGGCATGAGAGAAGCGTCCTTTGCTAGGGGATCGATGTGGCAGTGCCGGCGTGTGCGAGACTCGCTTTGTGCTTGCGACCGGAGGCGAGACGCGCGCAGAGTCGCACCGCCTGCTCGAGCGCGCCGGTGGTAGCGACGCCCTTGCCGACGATGTCGAACGCGGTGCCATGCGCGGGGGTGGTGAACACCGTCCGCAGTCCGCCGGTCACGGTGACGCCGCGATTGAAGCCCTTGAGCTTGGTGGCGATCTGACCCTGGTCGTGATACATGGTCAGGACGCCGTCATAGTCGCCGGCAAAGGCCTTGAGGAATACGGTATCCGATGGAAAAGGACCCCGGCACCGGATACCGCGCTCGGCCGCCCGCGCGACCGCGGGTGCGATGATCTCGATTTCCTCGCGCCCGAAAAGACCGTTCTCGCCGCCATGCGGGTTGAGCGCGGCAACCGCGATGCGCGGCTCATCGAAGCCGGCTCCGCGCATGGTACGGTCCGCAAGCGTGATGGCCTCATCGATTCGATCCGGCGTGATCTGGTCGAGCGCCGTTCTAAGCGAAACGTGCGAGGTCACCCGCGACATCCACAGGTTGTCGAGCACGTTCATCTCGCCGAAATATCCCTGGTGCCCGGTGAGATGCGCGAACATCTGGTGCTCGTCGTTGAAGCGCCAGCCGCCGGCGTGGAGCGCGGCTTTGTTGAGCGGCGCGAAAGTGATGCCGTCGAGCCGGCCATCGAGGGCAAGCTCGATCATGTAGCGAAGAGTCTCGCCGCTGATGCGACCCGATTCCGCCGATACGGCTCCGCGAGGCAGCGTCGACGGATCGAGATTGCCAAGGTCGATGATCGGAATCTCGGTTCGCGACCAGTCGACGTCCTCGGGCGCCGCGTAGCTCCGCCAGGCAACGTTGACGCCCGCATCCCGGGCACCCTGTTCGAGCACCCGCGCGTCGCCGACGACCAAGAGACGTGCGGCGTCCGCAAGGCGTCGATCGGCGAGCACGCGCGCGCACTGCTCGGGGCCGATGCCGGTACAGTCGCCGAGCATCAGTCCCAGCAAAGGCACGGCTCGCGTTTCGATGTCGGTCATGTCAACCTCCGATCGGTAAAGTGGTTGATGAGCAGGATCATCGCGAAGGTGATCAGCAGCATGGTAATGGAAAGCACTGCGATCGGTCCCCAATCGTTGCTCTCGCGCAGATCGAACATGGTGACCGAAATCGTCTTGGTTCGCGCGGTGAACAGCAGAATCGTGGCGGAAAGCTCGCGTATCGATCCGATGAAGATGAAGATCCAGGTGGCGATGACGCCGTTCCTTATCAGCGGCGCCGTGATATCGAACAGAGCGCGCAGCCGCGTGGCGCCAAAGATGCGGCTCGCGTCCTCGAGCTCCGGGTGAACCGATTTGAGCGATGCGCCGATCTGCTGATATCCGACCGGAAGCTCCTTGGTCAGATAGGCGAGGAAGATGATCGACAAGGTTCCGTAGAGAACGAAAGGTGGTTGCGTGTAGGAGAGAAACAGGCCCACGGCGAGCACAATACCGGGAATGGCGACTGGCGCTGTTGCCAGAAAACCGAGATAGCGATGCCCCCAGACGAGCTTGCGAAGGCTCAAATAGCCCACGGTCGTTACCAGGATGGTGCCCGCGGTTGCCGCCGCGATCCCCAAAACAAAGGTGTTTTGAAACGCGAGCCTCGTCTGGCTGAATTCGAAAAACACGAAACGCCAGTGTTCGAGGGAGAGATTGCCCACGACCGGACCGGACCAATTCTTCACGAATGCAGTGCGCACCAGCACGCCATACGGCAGCACGATCGATGAGCCGAGCACGAAAGCAAACAACGCCAGCGCCGGGATCGTCCATGCGCCAAGGCGAATCAGTCGCGTGCCGGTGCTCTTGCCGCCGATCACCGAGTAACCGCGCCGGCCCATGATGGCGGACTGCGCCCGCAGCAATAGGACGGTGATGAGCAGAAGCGGCAACGAAAGGGCGGCGGCCAGTCCGAGCTGCGGTGGAAACTGGAACAGGCTCCAGATTTTCGTGGTCATGGTATCGATGCCGGCCGGCAGTGCCAGGATCGCGGGCGTTCCGAAAAGCGTCATCGATTGCAGAAAGGCGATCAGAAAACCGGCCAGCAACGCCGGCATGACCAGCGGCAGCGTGATATCGAGCGCAGTGCGCCATGCGGGCGCGCCAAGAATTGCGGATGCCTCCTCGAGCTCGCTGGGAATGACGTCGAGGCTGTTCGCGACGAAAGTGAATACATAGGGAAAGGTGTACAAGGCCATGACAAACACCATGCCGCCTGCGGAAAAAATGTTGATCAATGGCGTGGCTTCGAAGGGCTTCAGTCCGAACAACGCGTAATACCACTGGTTGATCAGCCCGGCGTTCGGGCCGCCCAACAGCACCCATGCAAAGGCCCCGAGAAAAGGCGGCGTCACGAACGACGCAAGGATCAGCGTGCGCAGCAGGCGCTTTCCCGGCAAATCGGTGCGCGACACCAGCCAGCTCATCGGCGCGGCTGCAAGAACGCACAGCACGCCGACCGCTGCGGATGTCCACAACGTGGTCAGCAGCGGTTTCACGAACGCCGGGTCGGCGAACAACTGGTGATAGTGCTCGAGCGTCAGCTGCCGAGCCTCGCCGGTGAGGCTCGTCATCAGCAGCCGGAACATCGGCAGCAGCACCAGCGCTGCGAGCAGGAGAACCAGCGCGATCGCGAAAGGCGCGGTCCAGTCGACGAACCGCGATCGTGTCGCCGCCCTGCTCGAGAGCATGGCTAAGTCAATTGCCGAAGAGCGCCGTATAACGCTTCTTGATGTCGGCCACCAGCGGCAGCATCGTCGCCGGGTCGTCAGGCAGTATCTTGATCTGCGCCAGCGGCGTTCGCCCCGGCGGGTCCTTGACATCGGGATGGAGCGAACGGGTACCGCCCTCGTTGACCGCCAGCTGCTGGACCTTGGCAGTGTAGAGAAAATTCTGCAGCACGCGCGCGGCGTTGGGATGCGGAGCCTCGGCGAAGATTGCCGTCGGCGAAGTCACGAAAGGCGTCCCTTCCTTCGGGTAGATGATCGCGACGGGACTCTTGGCATCGATCTCGATGAACATGTTGTATTCGTTGCCGTCGACCATCACCGCCCGTTCGCCGCTGGCGATGCTCTTTGGCGTCGCCGTCGTCGACTGCAGTTGCTGCACTCCTTGCTTGGACAGCTTTTCGAGATAGTCCCAGCCAAGCGCCTTGACGATTGCGTAGGTGCCGGTCAGGCTGGTGCCGCTGTAACCGGGATGCGATTTGACGAGCTTGCCTTTCCATTTCGGATCGAGAAGGTCGAGATAGCCGGTCGGCGCATCCTTTGCCGGCACCAGGGTGGTGTTGTAGCCCATCACGCTCAGCGTCGCACGCCACCCTGCGTAATAGCCTTCAGCATCCTTGAACTGCGCGGGATAGCGTTTCACGTCGGGCGGGGTATGCGCCGCCAGCCACTTCTGCTGTTTCCAGTAAATGAAATGCGAAGCATCGGACGAGTTGACGACGTCGACGTTCTTGATGCCGGACTGGTACTCCTGGTTGATCCGCTGGAACACACGCTCCGATCCCGATCGCTCGACCTCGATCTGGATATTTGGGTAATCGGCACGGAAGGCCTTGGCGATCAACTCCGAGACCTTGACGTCGATCGACGAATACCACACGACCTTGCCTTCCTTGGCGGCCGCCGCCAGCATCGCGGGCGTCGTTTCCTGGCCGGCGGCTGGCGCCGCGATCGCGCAGGCGAGCAGCGCAATAGGCAATGTCCTGATGCCGCAGTTCCATTTCATCCACCTCATTCGAGTCTCCTTCTTTCCAAGTCTTTTTCAGTTGGTGGCAAGGCCGCGACATCGCTCCGCCTTGAACCTCACTCTCACTTTCGATCCGTCGGCGACCGAGAGCTCAGCCGGCGCGGCGATCAACACGTCCTGCCCGACATCGACGATATAGTCGCGATGACTGCCGAGATACGCCTGGCCCCGCACGGTCCCTGGCAGCGAGTTGTCGGCGTCGATACCGACATCCGCCAAAAGCTCCACATCGTGCGTCTTGACGCAGAAGCTCATCGGCTCGCCGGGTCCCGCGAAGTTACCTTGTCCGATGTCGAGGGTGTGGCCGGCGACTTCGACCCTGTGTCCCGACAGGTGCGTTGCGTTAATGACATTGCTTCCGCCGATGAAGCGAGCCACGAACTCCGAATTGGGACGCTCGTAGACGTCTTCGGGTGTTCCGATCTGCTCGATGCGGCCGGCATTCATCACGACGATGCGATCGGCCATGGTCATCGCCTCCACTTGATCGTGCGTGACATAGATCGAGGTGTAGTGGAATTCGTCATGCAACCGGCGGATTTCGAAGCGCATATCGCCGCGGAGATTGGCATCGAGATTGGACAGCGGCTCATCCAGCAGCAGAATGTCCGGCTTGGTGGCCAGCGCCCGAGCGAGTGCGACGCGCTGCTGCTGGCCACCGGAAAGCTCGGACGGATAGCGGTCGGCCTGCGCGCGAAGCTTCGTCGCATCGAGGAGGACATCGGTGCGCGACACCCGCTCCGGCGGCGGCATCGACTGCATTTTCAGGCCGTAGCCGACATTCTGCCGAACGGTCATGTGCGGCCACACCGCGTAGCTCTGGAAGATCATGCTCATGTTGCGCCGCTCGGGCGGAACGACGGATTGGACCGATGACAACAGCTTGCCGCCAACGCGGATTGCGCCCGCGTCGGGTTCGAGGAAACCCGCGATCATGCGCAAAGTGGTCGTCTTGCCGCAGCCCGACGGACCCAACAGGCAGA
>VBDA01000192.1:6447-7685 GCA_005883655.1 Betaproteobacteria bacterium
ATGTTCTTTGTTTGCGCTTCTGCGTTGACAGTGTACGCAAATGTTCCGGTGTTGCCGTCGGAAAAGGTGAATGTCGCCGTGCCGACGGGAGTCCCGGTAGCGCCTCCGGGGCTGCCGATCGGAGGAAAGGGAACCGCGTTGAAGGGCGGTCCGGTCAACCGATAGAGCGTTCCGGCGTAGGCACGAGGTGCAATCTTCGGCGCGGTTGCCACCAGCCACATCGGGGTGCGGTCGTGGTCGTAGGTAAACCACGTGGCAAAGATCGTGTCGCCCTGATGAGTAAGATTGACGCCCCACCCCGATTCCGACCCAGCCGGCGAGGCCCACCACAAGTCCTGATAGTTTGTCGCCGCGGCGAAATCCGGCTGCGTCCTATAGACACAGGTCGGCAGCGGACCGAACACCTGCCGCGTGAGGGATTTGATCTGTTGCGTACCGTTGACGATGTAATTGAAGCTGGCCCGATTGACGTCGCTGAAGCTCAGTGTCGCCGTGCCGACCCCCGTCCCGGTCGCGCCGCCGGGGCTCCCCACTGCTGGAAACGGTACCGCGCTGAAAGCCGGACCGCGGGTTTCGAACAACTGTCCAGTATAGATATCGGGATTCGTACCCGTCTTGTTTGCCGTCATCGACAGCCACCAGCCCTTGCCTGTCAAGTCGTAGGTGAACCACGTCGCGAAGATCACATTGCCTTGATGCGCAAAGTTGATGCCCCACCCGGACTCCGAGTTCGCCGGCAGGTTCCACCACAAGCCTTGCGCCTGGACGCCCGCCGCTGCCATACCATTGCTTGCACCGAGTACCGCAGCGCCGGCATCGAGCATGCCGGCGCCACAGGTATCGATGGTGCAAAGGCATTCCAATTGATCGACGGGGTTACCGAGGACGCTGTGCGGGGCAGTGCACTGAATGACCGTGCTGCCAGTGTTGTCGCTACTGGTGATCGGGAACGGTCGCGCGGTGGCTTCCAGCACCAATCTCACTTGCAATGGCGTCAGCGCGGGCTGTGCTGACAGCATCAACGCCGCCGTGCCGGCCACCAGCGGCGCCGAGAAGCTCGTGCCCAGCGACGGGTTGAAGCTATCCGTGTAGATCGGAGCGAGCGGACTGGTTGCGCCGGAGTTGGAGGTCGTCAGAATCGGATACAAGCACGGTGAGCCCGCCGTGATGTTGACGCAGTTGCCGCCCGGTGCGCTGATCGCTATCTCGGGCCCGAGATCGGAGAAGCCGACCTTGGT
>VBDA01000627.1:0-2320 GCA_005883655.1 Betaproteobacteria bacterium
CCTTCCTGCGGCATCCGCTTGAATCCGCTCTTCGCAAACAGCATCCAGCGCCCGACCACGAACGCCAATAGGACGTTTGCTTCGGGTACCGGATCGCCCGTCCATGCGCCGCCTGCCTGCGCGATCTTGAGCGACTGGCGAATCGATGCCTCGATCCGATCGTAGAGCTGATTCATTCGCACCTGCAGGCGTTCGTCTTCGTTGACCAATGCGTCGCCGATGAGCACCCGCGTCATTCCGGGATTTTTCTCCGCGAAGCCAAGCAGCAGCGTCACCATTTGCGCCGCCTGCGCCGCGCCGTCGGTCGACTCGGTCGTGATGCGGTTCACCATCGAAAAAAGCGTCGACTCGATGAATTCGATCAGTCCCTCGAACATCTGCGCCTTGCTGGCGAAATGGCGGTATAGCGCTGCTTCCGAAACATCGAGGCGCGCGGCCAGCGCCGCGGTGGTGATCTTCTCGCCGCGGGGAGACTCCAGCATCGTCGCCAGCGTCTGCAGTATCTGCAATCGACGCTCGCCTGGTGGAACCGCGGCAAACGCGGCACACGCGCTCACCGCAACCGGTACTTCAGCCTGCCTTGATCATCGTGCCGACGCCCTCGTTGGTCAGCACTTCCAGCAGCAACGCGTGTTCGACCCGTCCATCGATGATGTGCGAGCTCTTGACGCCGTTTCTGACGGCGTCGAGCGCCGAGCCGATCTTGGGCAGCATGCCGCCGTGGATGGTGCCGTCGGCAAACAGCGATTCGATCTCGCTGGCGGTCAATCCGGTCAGAAGCGTACCGTCCTTGTCGAGCACCCCGACGGTATTGGTCATCAATACCAGCTTCTCCGCGTTCAGCGTCTCGGCAAGCTTGCCCGCGACCAGGTCGGCGTTGATATTGTAGGCCTCGCCTTCGTTGCCGACCCCGATGGGCGCGATCACCGGGATAAAGTCGCGCGAATCGAGCAGATTGATCAGCTCCGGGTCGATCTTCTCGATCTCGCCGACGAGTCCTATGTCGATGAATTCGCCGTGGTTGCTCTCGCTTTTCAACAGCATCTTGCGCGCGTGGATGAACGCACCGTCCTGGCCGGTTAAGCCGACTGCGCGGCCGCCGTGCTGGTTGATCAAACCGACGATTTCCTGATTGAGCTCGCCGAGGACCATTTCGACGACGTTCATGACCTTTTCGTCGGTCACGCGCATGCCTTGGCGAAACTCGCTGTGAATGCCCATTGTCTTCAACAAGTCGCCGATTTGCGGGCCGCCGCCGTGCACGATGACCGGGTTCATGCCGACCAGCTTGAGCATGACGACATCGCGCGCAAAACCGGCCTTGAGCGCGGCCTCGGTCATAGCGTTGCCGCCGTACTTGATCACGATCGCCTTGTCGTGAAACCGCTGGATGTACGGCAGTGCTTCGGCAAGGATCTGGGCCTTGAGGGCGGCCGATGCGGCCTCGATCGGCATGACGAGCACCTCACTTAAGCGGAGGACGCGACGGGTTGCGGCGATTGTACCGGAACCGGAAACAAAACACCCGCGCCGCTTTTTAGACGAGTAAGCCCTAACTGGCCAAGCACGGCCTCGCGTTGTATCGAAGAACGCATTTTGTTATCTTGGCGGATGCCCAACGAGCTGCCGGACCCCATCGATGTCGGCCTCGTCCGTCGCGCGCTCGTCACCAAGCTCCGCCATCACGGCGATGTTTTGCTCACCTCTCCGGTGTTCACCGTGCTCAACCGCGCACTCCCGGCGGCGGAGATCGATGCGCTGGTCTATGCGGAAACCGCGCCGATGCTCGAGGGCCACCCCGCGATTGCACGGATTCATGTCATCGATCGCACCGCCAAGCATCGGGGATTCATCGACCATGCGCGAGCGGAGCGCGGTTTGCTCTTCGCGCTCCGCGCACGGCGATACGATCTCGTGGTTCACCTGACCGAGCATCCACGCGGCATATGGCTCGCGCGTTTGCTCCGGCCGCGTTACAGCGTTGCGCGCGAGCTCGACCGCGGGCACTGGCTGTGGCGCAAGAGCTTCACCCATTACTACCGGTTGCCGCGTTCGACACCGCGTCACCTCGTCGAATGCAATCTCGACGGCTTGCGCCGCATCGGTCTGCAGCCGACGTCGGCCGAGAAAGCGCTGGTGCTGGTGCCCGGCGATGCCGCGACCCGAAGCGCGCGCGCGTTGCTCGAGCAGCACGGCGTGAAGCCGCGTCGCTTCATTCACCTTCATCCAGGATCACGCTGGATGTTCAAGTGCTGGTCGGCGGAACGCTATGCGCAATTCGTCGATCGGCTGTCGGAACTCGGGTGGCGGATCGTCATCA
>VBDA01000627.1:2337-3353 GCA_005883655.1 Betaproteobacteria bacterium
GGAGCGCAGTCTGGTCGACGCGATCGTCGCGCAAACCGCACTCTCGACCCGCGCCAATCTGGTCGATTTGACCGGCCAGCTCAGCCTGCGCGAGCTTGCCGCGGTCACCCGGGAGGCTCGGATATTCGTCGGCGTCGACTCGGCACCGATGCATATCGCGGCGGCCATGCAAACACCGGTGATCGCGCTGTTCGGGCCCAGCGGAGAGTTCGAATGGGGTCCCTGGGGCGTGCCGCACCGTATCATCACCTCGATGGATCATCCTTGCCGGCCTTGCGGAATCGATGGCTGCGGCGGCGGCAAGATATCCGAATGCCTTACCACACTCCCCGTCGAACGCGTTTATGCAGCCCTTACGGAATTGATCAACGCCACCGACGCGAGCGGTGGCGTGGCATTGCGGGTCTGACCGTGCGTCTTGCGATCATTCGGCAACGCTATACGCCTTACGGCGGCGCCGAGCGTTTTGTCGAGAGCGCATTGGAAGCGCTGCTCGAGCGCGGCGTCGCTATTTCGCTCTATACGCGGCAGTGGCCCAACACCCGCCTCCAGCTCATCGAGCCGGTGCTGTGCAACCCGTTCTATATCGGCCGTCTGTGGCGCGACTGGAGCTTCGCCCGCGCCGTGTGCGGTGCCGTCGCAAAAAAGGCGCCGGAATTGGTGCAGTCGCACGAGCGCCTGCTTTGCTGCGACATCTATCGTGCGGGCGACGGAGTGCATCGGGTCTGGCTCGACGAGCGGCTGCGCCACGCATCGGCATTCAAGCGCTGGCAGATCGAGTCGAGCTTCTACCATCGATATCTGGTCCACGTCGAGCGCCGGCTGTTCGCCAGCCCCTGGCTGCGCACGGTCATCTGCAATTCAAAGATGGTCCGCGACGAGATTCACGAGCGCTTCGGCTTGAGCCTCGAGAAGCTGCCGGTGATCTATAACGCCGTCGACAGCGATGTTTTCTCGCCCGAGCTCAGACAACATCGGGCGGCCGTGCGGCAAAAACTCGGCGTGCCGGAGTCGGC
>VBDA01000194.1 GCA_005883655.1 Betaproteobacteria bacterium
ATCGCACCGCTTCGATCGCCGAGCGCCACGAAGCTCGCGTGGTTCGCGTCGCCCACCGCCAGATTGCCGCGACCCGCAATTCAGGTGCTCGGGCCGCGATGGGCGAGCTGTTTATCTTTGTGGATGCGGACACGATCGTGACCGAGGCTGTCGTTCGCGCCGCCGTCGACGCCATGCGCGGTGGCGCGGTCGGCGGCGGCGCGTCCGTGGAATTCGACGGGGCAGTGCCGTGGTACGCAAAGCTTCTGATGCCGGTCTTCGCCTGGTTCTACCGCGCGTCGGGTCTGGCTGCCGGCTGCTTTCTGTTCTGTTCACGCGACGCCTTCGTGACGGTCGGGGGCTTCGACGAAACCTTCTTCGGTGCGGAGGAGATCGTCATGAGTCGCGCCCTGCGCAATCACGGCCGGTTCGTCGTCCTGACAGAAGCCGTCACCACCTCCGGGCGGAAACTACGCACCCATTCCGGCGTCGAAGTGTTCAAGATCCTCGTTCGTCTGGCGCTGCGCGGGCCGCAAGCGGTGAAGCAGCGGGAAGGCATGGAGCTTTGGTATGCCGCGCGGCGCCAGGACCCAAAGAAAAACGTATGAGGGGACGTCCGGTCTGGAGCGCCGTCGCGAAAGCGGCGCACTCCCCGCGGCCCGGTGGGTCCGTCGCCGTGCGATCGCCCGCCGTCGGCGGCAAAATCTGAAGCGGGTCTTGCATAGGCTCGAGACCTGTAGAGAGGCGCCATGGAACGAGTCATCGCGACGCGCGACATTCTGAAAGCGTCCTTTTCGCTCGCGGTGCTCGGCGCGATCGCGTCAGTGCTTGGCGCCTGCGCGACGGCGCCCGAGAGTCGAAGCGCGACGACGCCCGAGAGGCAAACCGCGACGACACGCGAGAGTCGAGCCCCCACGCTTTCCACAGAACGCATTGCCGAAATTCTCGCCAGCCCGGATCGCAGTGCGGCCGATCGCACCAACGACATCCGCCGCAAACCCGATCAGATGCTGGCCTTCATCGGCATGCGGCCGGGGATGGTGGCGCTGGATTTGAGCGCCAGCGGCGGCTATACGACCGAGCTCATTGCGCGCGCAGTCGGGCCTATGGGGCGCGTGTATGGACAGAGTGCGCCACGCGATCCGGCAAGATCGCCGCCGGCGCCGACCGCGCCCGAAGGAGCGGCGTTTCCGCCGTCTGCCATGCCGCAAACGCCGGCGGTGGTCGCCACGCTGAGCCCCGCGGGCCGCCGCACCTCGCCGCAGGCGCTGGCCGAACGATCCAAGAATCCCGCGGCCGGCAACATCATTGCCGTGGTACAGCCCTTCGAGTCGCCAATTCCCGCCGAAGCTGCGTCGAACACGCTCGACCTGGTCACGCTGATGTTCAACTACCACGATCTTGGCTTCCTCGGAGTCGATCGAGCGCAAATGAACAAGGCGGTGTTTGCCGCGCTGAAACCCGGAGGAATGTATGTAATCGCCGACCACTCCGGCCGTCCGGGCACCGGCATCTCCGAATCGGGGACGCTACACAGGATCGAAGAAGCGTTCCTGCGCCAGGAAGTCGAAGCGGCAGGGTTCAAGCTGGCCGAACAAGGCAATTTCATGCGCAATCCGTCAGACCCGCGCGACAAGAACACGCCCGATCCTCCACAACCCAAAGACGAGTTCGTCCTCAAATTCGTCAAGCCCTAAATTTGAACGCAAACGGCATCCTGAACGATGTAGTCCGCGAATGTTCGAACACCATGCTAATGTTGCGCTGAAGCTGGAGGCTCAAGAATTGGGAAGGTCCTATGAAACGCATAACGCTCTATAGCAAGTCGAGCCGGTCGCATACTGCCGACGGCCGAGACGATCGTCCCGTCCCCGGACAGGTCGAGAAACCCGACGGCGCCGGTCAAGGCGACGAGGGCCAACTCGCGGCCCTTCCGGGTCCCACCGCTCGCGCTCGAGCTTTCATGGCGCGGCACGAACGGATCGCGCTCGTTGTCTTCACCGCGCTACTGAGCTCGCTGCTCGTCATCGGCTACACCGCGACTAAGCCGCCTGCCCGTCAGATTACCCAGCACGATATCGACGCCGCCGTGCTTCATACCCTGGACAGCAATGTGCTGCCCTCGGCCGCCGCCAAGGCGTTCGAGATCGTCCAGCAATCGGTGGTGCGGGTCCGCCGGCTGGAGCATCTCAAGGACGAGGAGGATGACCGCGTACGGGGTATTGGCAGCGGCGTGGTGATCGTCGACAAAGGCGTCATCCTCACCAACCTGCCCGTAGTCCACGGCGCCGAGCACATCCAGGTGGTCTTTGCCGACGGGACGGAATCGGACGCGACGGTGATTGGCCTTCAGCCGGAGAACGATCTTGCCGTGCTGCAGGCGAAAACCATTCCGGACGATCTGGTTCCGGCGACGCTGCGCTCGACGCGCGATCTGGCCATGGGCGACGAGGTAATCGCCGTCGGCTTTCCGTTCGGCATAGGGCCGTCGGTTTCGGCAGGCGTGGTCTCCGGCCTGAAGCGCGAATACCGCTCGCCGGAAGGCAAGCGGCTGTTGACCAATCTGATTCAGTTCGATGCCGCGGCCAACCCCGGAAATTCCGGCGGGCCTCTGGCGACGATGGATGGCGAGGTGGTGGGGATCGTCACCGCGATTCTGAACCCGAGCGACCAAGGCGTCTTCATCGGCATCGGATTTGCGGTGCCGATCGAAAACGCCGCGAGCGCGGTCGGCATATCGCCGTTCTAACCCGCATTACGAGCGAGCAACTACCCATGAACGACAAAGCAGTCGGCGCCGGCAGCGAAGCTTCGCGGGAAATGGAGCGCATTCTGTACGAGGTCAAGAAGGTCGTCGTCGGTCAGGACCATTTTCTGGAGCGGGTGCTGGTCGCAATCCTGGCACAGGGTCACCTGCTGGTCGAAGGCGTGCCAGGGCTTGCCAAGACGCTCACCGTCAAGACGCTAGCCCGGACCGTTCGCGGCACGTTCAGGAGGATTCAGTTCACGCCCGATCTCGTTCCGGCGGATCTGGTCGGAACCCGAATCTACAACCAGAAGACCGGCGAATTCACGACCTCGTTCGGCCCGGTCTTCACCAATCTCCTGCTTGCCGACGAAATCAACCGCGCGCCGGCCAAGGTGCAAAGCGCGCTGCTCGAGGTGATGCAGGAATATCAGGTAACGATCGCCGGCGAGAGTCATCGGGTACCCGAGCCGTTCCTGGTCATGGCGACCCAGAATCCAATCGAGACCGAAGGGACCTATCCGTTACCCGAGGCCCAAGTCGATCGGTTCATGATGAAAGTGCTGGTCGGCTATCCGAGCGAAGAAGAGGAGTTCGTCATCGTCAATCGGGTGACCGGCACGGGCGCGGCCGTCGCCGCGGTGGCAAGTACGGAAGAGCTGCTTGCCCTTCAACGCCGATGCCGCACCGGATACGTCGATCCGTCGCTGGTGCAGTACGCAGTGCGGCTGGTCACGGCCACGCGCAAGCCGGAGCGCTTCGGCGTCCCTAAGGTGGCGCAATACCTGACCTACGGCGCCAGCCCGCGGGCGACGATACATCTGGTGGAAGGCGCGCGCGCGCTCGCCTTTCTTCGCGGACGAAGCTATGTTCTACCGGAAGACCTGACCGACATCGCGCCCGACGTTCTGCGCCACCGGTTGGTGCTTTCCTACGAAGCACTTTCCGACGCGCTCACGCCGGACCAGCTCATCCTTCGCATCATGAAGCATCTGCCTGCGCCCGAGAGGCCGCTCGAGACCCATGTCAGAGTGGGCGCAAACGCCTGAGGCGATCCTCCGCCGCCTCGAGTGGACGGTGTTGCGCCGCCTCGACGGATTACTGTACGGCGACTACCGAACTCTGTTTCGAGGCTTTGGCGTCGATCTCGCCGATCTGCGCGAGTATCAGTATCACGATGACGTGCGTCACATCGACTGGAACGTCACCGCGCGCCTGGACACGCCGTATGTGAGGGTCTTCAACGAGGAGCGCGAGCTCACCGCGTGGTTCCTGCTGGACTTGAGCCCGTCGGTCGATTTCGGCTCGCAGAAAATCAAGAAGCGCGCGGTCGCGACGGAGCTGGTCGCGGTGCTCGCCCGCGCCTTCAGCCGCCACGGCAACCGCATCGGCGCGCTGTTCTACGGGGGCAGCGTGGACACGGTGATACCGGCGCGCACGGGCCGGCGACACGTGCTGCATATCGTGCACAAGATGCTCTCGCGTCCAGAGCTCGCGCGGTCGGCGGCGACCGACCTGCAGCAATTGTTGCATAGCGCGTATCAGGTCATGCCGCGGCGATCGCTGGTCTTCGTGGTGTCGGACTTCATCAGTTTACCGGGGTGGGAGAGACCTCTGGCGCAGCTTGCGCGACGCCACGAGGTCGTCGCCGTGCGACTCTATGATCGCCTCGAAATGGAGCTTCCCGATCTCGGATTGGTGGTGATGCAGGACGCGGAGACGGGCGACCAGGTCGTGGTAGACACCCACGACCGCCGCTTCCGCAAGCGCTTTGCCGCGGTCGCCGAGCGCCGCGAGGCGGACGTACGCGCGTCATTTCGAAAGGCCGGCGTCGATGCGCTGGAGCTGGCAACCGACGACAATCTGACCGACGCCATCTTGCGCTTCGCGGATTTGCGGAAGCGTCGAAGCCAGCTCGCCGCGGGCGGGTCGCTTCCGCAGCATCTGGAGCACGCATGACCCTCCTGTGGCCGGAGATGCTGTGGCTATCGCTGGCCGTGCCGGTGATAATCGTCGCGTATCTGCTGGTGCTGCGGCGAAAGAAAAAAATCGCGCTGCGCTATGCAAGCCTCTCCATGGTTCAGGAAGCGATGCGCGCGTCGCGGCGGCTCCGGCGCCACATCCCGCCATTGATCTTTCTGCTGGCGCTGATCTCGATGTTCATCGCCATCTCGAGACCCGCCGCGGTCGTCACGCTTCCGTACCAGTATGAGACGGTGATCCTGGCCATCGATGCTTCGGGCAGTATGCGAGCGGCCGACGTTTCGCCGACGCGCATTGCCGCAGCTCAAGCTGCGGCACGCAGCTTCGTTGCCGATCAGCCGCGCAGCACCCGGCTGGCGGTGGTGTCGTTTGCCGCTACCGCCTCGGTGGTGCAGCCTCCTACACTCAATCGCGAAGATGTTCTTGCCGCGCTTGATCGCATCCAGCTTCAGCGTGGAACGGCGATCGGCAGCGGCATCCTGGTATCGCTGAAAATACTCTTCCCCGACCTCGAATTCGACTTGCGCTCATCGAATCCACGCCCGGGCGGCGCGCGCGAGGCTTCGCGGGGTACCTCGATCGACGCTTCCGTCAAGGGCCAGGCAGCGGATTCAAAGCCGGTGCCACCGGGCTCTTACGCGTCGGCCGCCATCATCCTGCTCACCGATGGACAAACGACCGCCGGACCCGATCCCATCGAGGCATCGAAGATGGCCGCCGAGCGCGGTGTGCGCGTCTTTACCGTGGGAATCGGCACCGTCAGTGGCGAGATCCTTGGCGCAGAAGGCTGGTCGATGCGGGTGCGGCTCGACGAGGAGGCGCTCAAGACCATCGCCAATGTGACCAAGGCGGAATATTTCTACGCCGGTACAGCGACCGACCTCACCAAGATCTACAAGGCACTGAATTCGCGACTTGTACTCGAAAAAAAGGCGACCGAGGTCACCGCCTTGTTCGCCGCCGCGGGTGCCGTCTTCGCCTTGCTCTCGGGTTTGCTTTCCCTGCTCTGGTTCAATCGGATACTGTAGGAGTCCCGAGCCAAGCGCTGCGGCGAGGAGGCTCTTCACGTTTTCACCAGACAGGGCAGTCTATGAACGACGAAAAAATCACCGTGCGCATCACCGAAAGCGGACAAACGATGGAGCTGGTCGTTCTCAACAAGCGCCCGGAACGCATCGAGGTGGTTCTCGGTGAAGGCGTCCACAGCGTCAGATGCACC
>VBDA01000193.1 GCA_005883655.1 Betaproteobacteria bacterium
TTCATGTATCGGCAGACTCCGCGTAGCTGAAAGCGTGCATCGAAAGGAATTCGAGATAAAGAAACGGATCCCTACGCAGCGGAGCATAGTGCGCGCTGACGCGCAAAGGCTCCTGGCCAACGTCGCTACTGGCAGACCGTTCCCGGAGCGGCGAATACCTCACGGGTGACGGGCTTGGTCTGCGAGACTCCGTTCACGGTGTAGG
>VBDA01000195.1 GCA_005883655.1 Betaproteobacteria bacterium
TTTGGCGGCGAGGCGGATCATTCCATCCGCGCCGAGCGCGGACAACCAGGTGGAATTGAATGCGACCTCGGTCTTTTCCCGATCGAGGATGAGAAATACCTGGTCGGTGTAGGTCTTGGCGTTGGCCTTGAGCTCATCGGACGAAAGCGGCGGCCGGGTTATGTTACGACCGGTGGGATCGCCGATCATTCCGGTGAAGTCGCCGATCAGAAAAATAATGTGATGCCCGAGGTCCTGAAGCTGGTGAAGCTTGTTGAACTGCACAGTATGTCCAAGGTGCAGATCGGGCCGGGTCGGGTCGAAGCCTTCCTTGATTCGTAGCGGTTTGCCGCGCTTGAGCTTGGTTTCCAGCTCGGCCTCGACGATGAGCTCGTCCGCTCCTCGTTTGAAGACGGCCAATTGGTGGGCAAGGTCGACGGGCATGGCTGTACGGGGGTAATGGAGCGTCTGCTACAATCCAGCGGTCCTCGGGTAAGGCCGAGGCAGGGACCTCAGTTAACCCCAGTCAAGAACTCGGCTGGAACTCGGTTAGCAACTTTAGTTGACCACTTAGTTGACAAATGAGACCGGAGCCGTCTTGAGCAAACGTCGGATTCTAGCGCAAAGCGGCACCACGCTCGCCCCACATCTCGTGGTAGGCCGTGCCGCCGCAATCATGCTATTGACGATTGCCGGCGTGGTCGCGGCATTTGCGTTTGCGCCGGACTCGCTCGTTCCGGCCGAGCCGGCACGGCGGATCGTCCGTGAGCTGTCCCGGCCCGTTATTGCGCCGGCGGTGCAGGCGGGCGGCTATTGGCGCGAGGAGCGCATCCAGCGCGGCGATACGCTCGGCGGCGTGCTCGCGCGTCTGGGCATCGAGGATGTCGCGGCGCAGAACTTTCTGCGCACCGACGCGCGCGCGCGGCCCCTCTATCAGCTCAAGCCTGGCAAGGCGGTCCGTGTGCAAGCCGACGACGATGGCCGGTTGATCGTGCTTTCCTACCTGGCGCAGGGCGGCGAGCTTCTCACCGTCAAGCGCGTCGAGGATGGATTTTCGGCGCAGAGCGCGCCGCCAGGGTCGACGGTCCGATTGGAGCTGCGCGCGGGCGAGATCCACTCGTCGCTGTTCGCGGCGTCCGATGCCGTGGGGTTGCCGGACGCAGTCACCATGCAGCTCGCGGAAATATTTTCAGGCGATATCGACTTCCACCACGATCTGCGGCGCGGCGACTGGTTCACCGTCGTCTACGAGATGCGCGAAATCGACGGGCAGAGTGCCGGGGCGGGGAGAATCGTCGCCGCGGAATTCGTCAACAAGGGCAACGTCTACCGCGCATTTTCATGGCAGGGGTCCGACGGCAGCCAAGCTTATTACGCGGAGGACGGCAAGACCCTGCGCAAGGCCTTCATGCGCTCGCCGCTGTCGTTCACGCGCATTACGTCCGGATTTTCACTGGCGCGATTTCATCCGTTTCTGCAAACTTGGCGCGCACATAAAGGTGTCGACTTCGCGGCGCCCACCGGGACGCCAGTTCACGCCGCGGGCGACGGCAAGGTGGCCTCCGCCGGAGGGCAGAATGGCTATGGCAACGCCGTGGTGCTGCAGCATGGCGCCACATATTCGACCGTCTATGCGCATTTGTCGCGGTTCGCTACCGGCATCAAGCCCGGCGCGCGTGTCGCGCAGGGCGACGTTATCGGGTATGTCGGCCAGACGGGTTGGGCGACCGGGCCTCATCTGCATTACGAATTTCGCGTCAATAACGAACAGCGCAACCCGATGACGATCGCGTTGCCGACGGCGCAACCGCTGCCAGCCGCCGCGCTCGGCGACTATCGCGAAAGCGTCTCGGTGCTCAGCGCCCAGCTCATGCTGGGCCATGGCGTCACGCTGGCAGGCGCCGAGTAATTACCGCGGAACGGCGCGGAGCTGCGGTGAGTTCCGAGCTCTTCGTGGGGCTGATGTCCGGTACCAGCGTCGACGGCGTCGATGCGGTGGTGGCGGATTTCAGTGTCGAGCCCTGGCGCGCAATGGCCCGAGCCCACGTCGCATTCGCGCCCGAGCTGCGCAACGAATTGAACGCGCTGCAGCGCAGCGGCGCCGACGAAGTCCATCGCGCCTCGCTGGCAGCCAACGCCCTGATGGATTGCTGTGCGACCGCGGCGGCGGCGGTCCTGTCGGCGGCGCATTGCCGCGCGTGCGACGTTGCCGCGATCGGACTGCACGGACAGACGATTCGTCATCGCCCTGAGCTGGGTTACACGACGCAGCTCGCCAACCCGGCGCGATTGGCCGAGGCGGTGGGCATTACCGTGGTCGCAGACTTTCGCAGTCGCGATGTCGCGGCCGGCGGTCAGGGGGCTCCCCTGGTGCCGGCGTTCCACGCCGCCGTCTTTGCGGCGCCCGAAAGCCACCGTGTCGTGGTCAATATCGGCGGCATCGCCAATGTTACGGATCTGCCCCCGGACGGGCCGGTAAGGGGTTTCGATACCGGGCCGGGCAACACCATGCTGGATGCTTGGTGCGAGCGTCATACCGGAGCGCCGTACGATCGCGATGGCGCATGGGGCGGCGGCGGCAGAGCGATCTCGGAGCTCTTGCACGCGCTGCGCGCTGAAGCCTACTTCGCGCTCTCTCCCCCCAAGAGCACCGGGCGCGACCGCTTTAATCTGCGGTGGCTGGGCAAATACGTCAGGGCATCCTATGCGCCGCAGGACGTTCAGCGCACGCTGATCGCCCTAACGGCGCAGAGTATCGCCGCCGCGGTCAGCGAGCACTGCGCCGGAGCGAGCGAAGTGATCGCGTGTGGCGGCGGCGCGCAAAACACGGTGCTCATGGGTGAGCTCGAGGCGGCGCTTGCGCCGCGACGGCTGGCGACGACGGCTGCGCATGGGATCGCGACCAACGAAGTCGAAGCGCTGGCTTTTGCATGGCTCGCGCGCGAAACCATCGCCGGACGGCCGGGCAATGTTCCCACGGTGACGGGCGCGCGCGGCCCCCGTATTCTCGGGGCGGTGTATCGGGCGTAGGGGCGCGGGAATGAAAACGGGGCAAGCGCCCCCGTTTGCCACGAAAAGTGCTTTTGCGGTCAGGGCGAGAAAGACGACCCGCAACCGCAGGTACTGGTCGCGCCCGGATTCTTGATCACGAATTGCGCGCCCTCCAGCCCTTCCTGGTAGTCGATTTCGGCGCCGACCAGGTACTGGTAGCTCATCGGGTCGATGAGCAGCGTGACGCCGTTTTTTTCCATCGACGTGTCGTCTTCGTTGACGGTTTCGTCGAATGTGAAGCCGTACTGGAAGCCGGAACACCCGCCACCGGTAACGAAGACGCGTAGCTTGAGGTCGGCATTGCCTTCCTCTTCGATCAGGGATTTCACCTTGGTCGCCGCCGCGTCCGTGAAAATCAGCGGTGCGGGCATATCGGTCATGGCATTCATTGCATACTCCTTGAACAGCGCACTCGCATTATCGGTCCCGGTGCCCGGGCAGTCAATTCAGGGATGGTGCACATTCACTCGCCGATGGCGCGTTTGAGCTCTACAATCGACGCGGTCTCGGGTTCCGCATGCGTCAACTTTCCGTGCACGATCGCGCCTACATGCATTTCGAGCGCGCGGTAAACCACATCTCCATTGACCCGCGCCTTGGCCTGCAGTTCCAGGTAATCGTTGGCGATCACCGGGCCGCTGACCGAACCATTGATGACGACGTGCGATACCTTGACCTCGCCATCGACCCGGGCGTGCTCGCTGATCACCAGCGTTCCCGGCGCATTGCTCGCGGTTGTCACCTTGCCGTCCACGGCACCATCGATGCGCAGGCCGCCGGCGAACACCACATTGCCTTGGACCACGGTGCCGGCGCCGATGAGGCTGTCGATGCGTTTCTGCGGCGGAGGGGACTTCTTGCGTTCAAACATAGACATGGGGGCTCCTACGAGATGTTCAAGCTCTTCGTCGCTCTGGGCGACGGCTGCCCCAGCTCGAGCACGCTGGCCTGCAGGGTCTTGAGCTGGCTACCGGGCGGGACCCGTATCGTCCCCTCAATGCGTTGATAATACTTGAACTTAAGCTTCAGCGTGGCGGAGGCATTGGGCTGATCATCGGGCAGCGCAACGGTCGCAAACCGTCCCCCCGACACGAGCCCGGCGTGAAGGGTCAACTGTCCGGCAAATTCGTCCGACGGATTGCCGCCGCGGACGACCAGCAGACTGTAGTGGTATGCATCGTCGCGCTCTCGCTCCGCTGAGAGACGCTGGATGGAAATCGTGCCCTGCTTGCCGGTGTCGCTGAACAGTTTTTGGAGAAAAGCGAGCTCTTCCTTGATCTGCGTGTTTTCGGCCTGAAGCTCGAGGGATTGCTTCGAAAGGGTCGCCTGAGCGCCTTCCGTGATGTTGAGATCGCTTTCCAGCTGTGCGGCTCGGGCTCGAAGCTTGACGTTTTCGTCCCTGAACTGCGCGACCTCGCTTTCCAGCTTTTTTTGCCTCTCCGCCACCTGACCGCGGTCGAATCCGCCGAGAAATTGCCCGAAGTCGAATCCCAACCACCACATGCCCGCGATAAGCAACAAAAGCCCGAGCAGCGCGGGAATCTTCCAGCGCCACGACAAATGCGTGCGCACCGCCATGCGCGGGGCGCTGATACCGAAGGTTTGGCGCAGCTTGCGCCCGAGTCCGCGCATGGTGAAATGGGTCACGGAAGAACCGGCGGGCCCGTGAGGCCCGTCGTCTCGGGTAAGCCGAACATCAGATTCATGTTCTGAATCGCCTGCCCTGCCGCACCCTTGACCAGGTTGTCCTCGACGGCGAGGATGACCGCAATGTCGCCTTGCTGTGGCCTATGCACCGCGATGCGGCAGACGTTCGAGGCCCGAACCGAGCGTGTCTCGGGATGGCTGCCGGCGGGCATGACATCGACGAACGGCTCGGCCGCGTAGCGCTTCTCGAACAGCGCCTGAAGATCGACGGTGGGATCGGTGAGGCGGGCGTACAGCGTCGCGTGTATGCCGCGGATCATCGGGACCAGATGCGGCGTAAAGACCACCGTGACGGGGTCCTTGCTGAATCCGTTCAGGCCTTGGACGACTTCAGGATGGTGGCGGTGACCTCCTACGTTGTAGGCCTTGAAATTGTCGGACGCTTCGCAGAAAAGAAGCCCTAGCTCTGCCTTGCGGCCTGCGCCGGAAACGCCCGATTTCGCGTCCGCGATCAAATGCGCCGGATCGACGATTCCGGCCTCGACCAAGGGCAGAAAGCCGAGTTGGATGGCGGTTGGATAGCAACCGGGATTGCCGACGATGCGCGCCTTGGCAATGGCGGCGCGATGCATTTCCGGCAATCCGTACGCCGACTCGGCCAGCAGGTCCGGGCAGGCGTGTGGCATCTTGTACCAGCGTTCGAAAAGAGCCGGGTCCTTGAGGCGAAAATCCGCCGCCAGGTCGATGATCTTCACCCCGGCGCCGACGAGCTCCCGTGCCTGGCTCATCGCGACGCCGTGGGGGGTCGCGAAAAAGACCACATGGCAGGCTTTCAAGTCGCTGGCGGCGGGATCGCTGAAGGAGAGGTCGCTCAAGCGCCCCAGCCCGCGGAGGCTGGGGAACATCTCGCCCACGCGCACCCCGGCCTCGGTGCGGGAGGTGATCAGCCTGACGCTCGCCTGCGGGTGCTGGGCCAGCAGCCGCAATAGCTCCACACCCGTATAGCCGGTGCCGCCGACGATACCAATCTCGATCATGGTTGCGTTCTCACCGTAGGGGATTCTAGCACTCTTAGGCAGTCCTATGACATTGGAATATTTTGTTTCCCGTGTGGCGGACCGCCAAAACGAAAGGCCGCCTCGCGGCGGCCTTTGGTCGAGGCAATGAGACCGGCGTCAGCGCTTGGAGAATTGCTTGCGGCGTCGCGCCTTGTGCAGGCCGACCTTCTTGCGCTCGACCTCGCGCGCATCGCGGGTCACGAGGCCGGCCTTGGAGAGTGTCGGCTTCAATTGTCCGTCGTAATCCATCAGCGCGCGGGTGATGCCGTGCCGAACCGCACCGGCTTGACCGGATTCACCGCCGCCGCGAACGTTGACCATGATGTCGAATGTCGCCTCGTGGTTAGTCAGCTTAAGGGGTTGCCGCACCACCATACGGCCGGTCTCACGAGTAAAGAACTCGTCGACGGGTTTTTCGTTAACCACGAACTTTCCCGAGCCCTGCTTGATGAACACACGGGCGACCGCGCTCTTTCGACGCCCGGTTCCGTAGTAATAGTTGCCGATCATGGACTGCCCTTAAAAATCGAGTGTTTTCGGCTGCTGTGCGGAGTGCGGGTGCTCGGCCCCGGCGTAGCATTTCAGCTTCTTCAGCATGGCGTAGCCCAGAGGACCCTTCGGCAGCATGCCTTTCACCGCCTTTTGCAGCGCGCGGCCCGGAAATCGTTGCTGCATCTTCGAGAATGATGTCGTGCGCACGCCGCCGGGATATCCGCTGTGACGATGATAAAGCTTGTCGTCCTGCTTGTTGCCGGTGACCTTGATCTTGTCGACATTGGTCACGACGATGAAATCGCCGGTATCTATGTGCGGGGTGTAGATTGGTTTGTGCTTGCCGCGCAGCCGATGCGCAATACCGCTCGCCAGGCGCCCGAGCACCTTGTCATTGGCGTCGATGACATACCAATCCCGCGTAATGTCCTGCGGCTTGGCGGAATAGGTTTTCATGGAAAAATGACCTGTCGAGTGAAATTTTGCAAAGCTGAGGATAATAGTACGTGGAGGGTTTCCCTGTCAACCAGAGTGGTGACGGGAGATGTCCTCTGCTCCTATTGCGACGGTACTTCGGGCATTGCTAGGCCAGGGTACCGTCGAGAGCCATGCACGCACATTGCACGCTGCGGCGAGTCCAAGCGACGCGGCATCGTAGAACCCAATCTTCCCGCGACTCGCAGTCGCGCGGCCACCGTCTTCAGATCCTGCGATTAGTGCAGGTGTCCCGCCGGCAGCGGCGCGCGCTGGCGCTCGCGGCGTAGTAGCTCTGCCTGGTCAATCGTTTCGGCTGTCCGGTTGGGTAGCGAATCCGGGACGCCGATCCAGCGCGCGCGGAGATAGCCCTGACGGTCGATCAGAAAGGCCACGGTCGCGGGCAAGGCACTGGGCGCGTGAATGTCTCGGCGGGCAAACATCTGGTACGTGGTAATCACGTTCGCGCTCGTGATCGCGACAATCGATCCACCGTCACCCCTGGGTTCCGCATCGGTGGCAGGTGCTGTTGCAGACAGCGGCATGGCAATGACACGCACACCGATCTGTCCAAAGGCGGGCGTTTCGGCGGCGAGCGCGTGCAAGTAAGGCAATGACTGGGGCAGCGCATACAGT
>VBDA01000196.1:0-9275 GCA_005883655.1 Betaproteobacteria bacterium
AGGAAATTCTGGAACGCAGCGAGCTGATCGAACTTGTCCGCCCAGATGCCGGCAAGCAAGCCCAGCACGCCGAGGATCATGCTGCCCAGCAAGGCAAATGCGAGCGCCCACAACGGGTGCGCCGGCGCGATGGGCGCGAACCACAACGTGACGAGGAACACGCCGAAACCGACCGCGATGCCACGCACCATCGCGCCGACCACATATGCCGCGAACAAATCGAGAGGCGACAAGGGCGGGAGCAGCACGAAGATCAGGTTACCGGTGATCTTGGACTGGATCAACGAGGACGAGCTGTTGGCGAACGCGTTCTGCAGCACTGACATCATCACCAGACCGGGGATGAGAAACGCCGTGTAGCGGACCCGTCCGTCGAACACCGAGACGTGCGACTCCAGCACATGCGAAAAAATCAGCAGGTACAACAGAGACGTCAGCACCGGCGCGAGGATGGTCTGAAAGCTGACCTTCCAGAATCGCAACAATTCCTTGTAGAGCAGCGTCTGCCAGCCCGAGCGATGCCGGATCGGCTCCATCGTCAGGCTCGCGCTCATTTCCGTGCTCAGTTTCGTGCTCATTTCCGGACTCGGTTCGCGCCCAGTTTCATATTCGATTGGTATTCAAGCGGCGCGCTTCATGATTCTGAGAAAGACCTGCTCCAGATCGGCCTCCTGCAGCGCAAGCTCGGCGATCGCGACACCGTGCTCACGCAAGGCCGAGAGCAGGCTCTCGAGCTCCGCGTAACTGGTCAGCGACAAGAGGTAGCTCGCGCCTTCGTGCCTCAGGACGCGCTCGCGCCATGCATCAGGCAAGGCATCGGCCGTGAGTCGCACCGTCAGGCCCGCGAAGCCGGACAGCAGGTTTTGCGTGGTATCGAGCGCGACAACTTTTCCGGCCTTGAGCATTGCGATCCTGCCGCACAAGGCTTCGGCCTCCTCCAGATAATGCGTGGTGAGGATGATCGTATGCCCGTCGCGGTTGAGCTTGCGGATAAATCCCCACAGGCTTTGGCGCAGCTCGACGTCGACGCCCGCGGTGGGCTCGTCGAGGACGATCACCGGCGGCTTGTGCACCAGCGCCTGTCCGACGAGCACCCGGCGCTTCATGCCTCCGGACAGCGCGCGCATATTGGCATCGGCCTTCGAAGCCAAATCGAGGTGATGCAGGATCTCGTCGATCCACGCATCGTTGTTGGAGAGACCGAAGTAGCCTGCCTGAATCCTGAGCGTTTCGCGAACGGTGAAAAACGGATCGAACACCAGTTCCTGCGGCACCACTCCGAGGAGCCTCCGCGCCCAGCGATAATCGGTCACCACGTCGTGCCCCAGCACCCGCGCTGTCCCGCGATCGGCGCGGGTAAGCCCCGCGACGATTGAGATCAGCGTTGTCTTGCCCGCGCCGTTGGGACCGAGCAAGCCGAAGAATTCGCCCTCCTCGACCACGAGATCGACGCCGGCCAGCGCCTGCACAGCGCCAAAGCGGCGAGCGACATCGACGATTTCGACCGCGGCGCCCATTAAGGCAAACCGAGATGCGAAGTCAGGTGCGAAATCAGCTCGGTTCCGCGACCAGCAGGTCCTCGACGCCGTAGAGCTGCGCGAGCGAAGCCAGGCTCGGCGGAAGATGAGCAAACGTAAGCGGCTTGCCTCCGACCGCCGCGCGGCGCTTCCATGCGAGCAAAAGCGCAACGCCCGCCGAGTCGACCGCCTCGACACGTTGGAGATCGATGACGCCGGTCGCGGGTAGCGCCGTTTCGGTGCTGGTGGCGAGCACCGTCGCAACGGAATCCATGGTGAGCGAACCGGCGGGCATCCAACGCTCCCCCTCCACCTGAAACGCGGGCGTGACTTCGCTCACTTCGGCGAGGGCGGCGGCGGCGCCGGGCCCTTGTTTTTCGTGTCGAGCGCCTTGATCAGGCCGTCGATGCCGGAGGTCCTGACGATGTCGCTGAACTCATCGCGGTAATTGGTCACCAGGCTCACGCCGGCGACCACAACGTCGTAGGCCTTCCAGCCTTCCGGTGTCTTGGTCATGTTGTAGTCGATCTGCACCGGCGCCTGCCCGGGACGACGCACTTCGGTGCGAACGATGACTTCGGCGTCGCCGGCGTTCATGCGCAGCGGCTTGTAGTCCATGGTGTTGTCCCGGTAGCTCGTCAGTGCTCCCGAATAGGTGCGTACCAGCAGCGTACGAAACTGGTCCGTGAGTTGCTGTTGCTGCTCGGGGTTGGCGTTCCGCCAGTTGCGGCCCACCGCCAATGCGGTCATGCGCGCGAAGTCGAAGTTGGGCGCGAGCTTGGTTTCGATCAGTTGCTTGACTTTGGCCTGATTGCCGGCTTGCAGATCCTTGTCGGAGCGGATCGTGGTAAGCACATCCTCGGCCACGCGCTTGACCAACGCGTCGGGCGCTTCCTGCGCTAACGCCAAGTCCGCCGACAGCGCGAGCGGCAGCATGATCAGGGTCGACAACAGCCTGCGTAGCATGGTGGTCCTCTTCGTATTCATGGCTTGGGAACGCATGGACAGCGTAAACGGGCGTCGGTTCTTTGAATTGACTGCAGTCGGAGCCCTTTTTTCCGTCGCGCACCAGAAGACTGCTCAACGTCCTGTCGTCACTCTTCCTCGGGTTCCGGTGGCGGCTTACCGTTGTAGAGCTGGTAGCGCCGCGCTCTCAAGTAGGCATTGCGCAGGAAGCGGTACCTGTCGATGGAGGCCGTGTCGAGCACGCCTTCGCTCTGGAGCAGTTGCGCGCGAGTGTCCAGGTAATTAAGCCCCCAGAGCGAATTGCGAACGGCAATATCGCTGATATACCCGGTCGGGCTGAAGTAGATCCGCACCACAGCGCCGGTGCCGTCACGCACGGTTGTCGGACCGAACAGTGGAATGAAAAGATATGCCCCGTCGGGTGCGCCCCACTTGCCGAAGGTCAGGCCGAAATCGTTGTGGTCCTTGGTGATGCCCATCATCGATGCTAGGTCGAAGATACCGGCCAGTCCGAAAGTCGAGTTCAGCAGCACGCGACCGAAGGCGTCTCCGGCGCGATTGCCGTCGCCCTGCAGCGCGTCGTTGATGCCGGTAAAAATGTCGTCGATGTTGCCGAAGAAATTCGACACGGCAGTGCGTATCGGCTCCGGCCACACTTGGACGTACGTCTTGGCGACAGGCTTGATGACGGCATCGTCGACAGCCGTGTGCACGGAGTACATCGTCCGGTTCCATGGCTCCAGGGGGTCGACCTTCGAGGGTGCCGCGGCACAGCCGGCGAGCACCACCGCGCAGAGAGCCAGCGCGGGTGCAATTGTGCGATTCAGTGACTTCATTTCTTCGCTCCTGCGTCGGATGCCTTGTCGAAGAGAAACTGTCCGATCAGCTTCTCGATTACCACCGCCGATTGCGTCTTGGTGATCTTTTCTCCATCCTTGAGCATGACCGTATCGCCACCGGCGTCGAGCCCGATGTACACCTCGCCGAGCAAGCCGGAGGTGTTGATCGACGCGATCGTGTCCCTGGTGAACGACACATCGCGGTCGATGCGCATGGTGACGATCGCTTCGTAACTCTTCGGGTCGAGCCGGATGGACTCGACTCGGCCCACGATCACTCCCGCTGCCTTGACCGGCGCTCGCAGCTTGAGGCCGCCGATATTGTCGAAGCTCGCCTGCAGATGATAGCCCGGAGTCCGATCCAGCGTAAGCAGATTTCCCACCTTCAACGCCAGGAAGAGAATTGCGCCAAACCCGATGGCGACGAAAATGCCGACCCAGAGATCGATTGTGGAACGATTCACGAGCCAATTCCCCTGAACATGAACACAGTCAACACGAAGTCGAGCGCGAGGATCGCCAACGAGGAGACCACGACGGTGCGCGTGGTCGCGATGGAAACGCCTTCCGCGGTCGGCTTTGCGTCATAGCCGTCGAGGACCGCTATCAGCGATACGGCAGTGCCGAAAACCAGGCTCTTGATTATGCCGTTGCTCACGTCGGGCCACACTTTGACACCCGCCTGCATCTGGCCCCAGAACGCGCCGGCGTCGACGCCAAGGATGCGGACGCCGATCAGGTAGGCGCCGAAGATCCCCAGCGCGGAAAAGAGTGCGGCGAGCAGCGGCATCGAAATGACGCCGGCCCAGAAGCGAGGTGCCACCACCCGCGCAATCGGATCGACCGCCATCATTTCCATCGCCGAAAGCTGCTCGGTCGCCTTCATCAAACCGATTTCGGCGGTGATCGCGGAACCGGCCCGGCTGGCGAACAGAAGACCGGCCAGCACCGGCCCGAGTTCCTTGACCAGCGACAGCGCCACCAGAATCCCCAGCTGCTCGTCGGCGCCATACCGGACCAGCACCTCGTAGCCTTGCAGCGACAGCACCATCCCGACGAACAAACCCGACGTCAAAATGATCACCAGCGACAGCACCCCCGAGAAATAAATCTCGCGCAGCGTCAGATGCAAGCGCCGGAAAGCCGCCGGCGAGTGCCAGATGATGGCGACCATGAATCGTGCCGCATAGCCCAGCCAGGCAATGCCGCCCGTCACCGCGCCGCCGAGGCGGCGCAGGCCTTGCCCGAGGTCGCCTAGCGCTTCAATTGCCATCAGGCGTCGACATCGGCGAAGAGCGAGTCGCGATAGGACGGCGCCGGATAATGAAACGCCACCGGGCCGTCGGGCGCGCCGTCGACGAACTGGCGAACGTAAGGATCGGTCGACGCGCGAACCTCCTCGGGAGTGCCGCTGGCGACAATCGTTCCTTCGGATACGAAATAAAGCTGGTCGACCATTTTCAGGGATTCGTATACGTCGTGCGTCACGACCACCGACGTGATTCCGAGCGCGTCGTTCAAACGTCGTATCAACTGACCTACGATGCCGAGCGAAATCGGATCGAGCCCGGCAAACGGCTCGTCGTACATCACCAGCATCGGATCGAGCGCGATCGCGCGCGCCAGCGCGACGCGGCGACCCATGCCTCCCGACAGCTCGGAGGGCATCAGCTGCGCGGCGCCGCGGAGGCCGACCGCGTGAAGCTTCATCAGCACGAGGTCACGAATGATCTCCTCGGGCAGCTCGGTGTGCTCGCGCATGGGAAACGCGATGTTCTCAAATACGCTCATGTCGGTGAACAGCGCACCGAACTGGAACAGCATCCCGCAGCGGCGCCGCAACGCGTACAGCGCGTCAGGTTCGAGATCGGGCACCGATTGCCCGCCCACCAGCACCTCGCCCGAGGCCGGCTTGAGCTGCCCGCCGATGAGCCGCAGGATGGTTGTCTTGCCGCTGCCGCTGGCGCCCATGATGGCGACGATCTTGCCGCGAGGCACCGACATCGTGATGCCCTTCAGGATCTCGCGCGTGTCGTATGCGAAATGTACGTCGACGAGCTCGATCGCCGCAGCCGCAGGATCGAGTCGCCGCGTAGGGGACAGCGCGGCATGCGATGCCGCGGTGGTTGCAACCGGCATTTTCTTGATGGACCGTTCTGCAGGGACGTTGATTGTAGCGGGTTCACCCCCACCCAACAACGACCGGATGCTTGTGAGATCAGCCTCGCAACAGCGTTTTCTCCGCCGATGCAAGATCCTCGGGGCGGCCAAGCAGCACCAGAATGTCGCCGGCTTCGAAGCGATACTGTGATTGCGGCACTTCCGATCGCGCGCCGCGGCGGCGCACCCCGGTTACCTCGACTCTGTCGCCGAGCGCGATTTCGCCGAACGACTTGCCGACGGCGCTCGCGCGCTCGGTCAATCGCACCGAAGAAGCCGCGAAAAAGGCTGTAGCGCTCCTCGCGGATCGTGCGAATGCGCAGCAGCACCCTGTTGAGCGGCACGCCAACCAGAAGCAAGGAATGCGACGCGAGCATCAGGCTTCCTTCGAGCACTTCGGGGACGACTTCGGCCGCGCCCGCCTTCAGCAGCAGGTCGAGCTCGGTGTCGTCCAGGGTGCGAACGATGACCGGCACCTCGGGACGCGCTTCGTGCACGTGATGGAGAATCTTGAGCGCCGTCGGCGTATCGGCAAAGGTCACCACGACCGCGCGGGCCTTGGAGAGACCGGCGGCCATCAGCGCCTCGCGGCGTCCCGCGTCGCCATAGACCACGCTGCCGCCGTCTGCCGCTGCCTCGCGCACACGTTGCGGATCGGAATCGAGCGCGAGAAACGAGATCTCCTCGGCTTCCAGCAGGCGCGCGAGGTTCTGCCCGCTGCGTCCGTAACCGCAGATGATCACGTGCTCCTGGCGAGCCAGTGTTCGCGCCGCAATGTTGGTGAGCTGGGCGGCGCGCGTGAGCCAGTCGTTGGCAGTCAAGCGGCGCGCAAGAGGCTCGGCGAACTGGATCAGGAACGGTGCCGACAACATGGAAAGCACCATGGCCGCCAGCACCAGCTGCGACAGCGTTTTATCGATGATCCCCAGATCGGTCGACAAGGCCAGCAACACGATGGCGAACTCGCCGGCTTGCGCGAGATAGAAACCGGTTCGCAGCGCGGTGCCGAGCGGTGCGCCGAAAACTCTGGCCAACAGCACGATCAGCGCCAGCTTTGCCAGCACGGGGCCCAACAGCAATAGGCACACCCAGCCGAAATAGTGCCCGACCACGGTGAGATCGAGATACATGCCGACGGTGACGAAAAACAGTCCCAGGAGCACGTCGCGAAACGGCTTGATGTCCTCCTCGACCTGGTAGCGATATTCGGTCTCCGCGATCAGCATCCCGGCAAGAAACGCCCCAAGTGCAAACGAAAGACCCGCGATTTGAGTGAGTGACGCCAAACCGAGGGTGACCAGCAGAATGTTGAGCATGAAAAGCTCGGACGAGCGCTGTCGCGCGACGAGATGAAACCAGGCTCGGATCGGTCCTTGACCGAAAAAAAGGATCACCGCCAGCGCCACGGCGGCTTTGACGGCGGCCAGCGCCAGGGTCTTCCAGAGATCGGCGGCGCCTTCGGCGAGTGTCGGGATTGCGATCAGGAACGCTACCACCGCGAGATCCTGAAACAAAAGAATGCCCAGCGCGTCGCGGCCATGCGCGGTGTTGAGCTCGGTGCGCTCGGCGAGCATCTTGGATACGATTGCGGTCGAGCTCATCGCCACGGCGCCGCCTAGAGCGAGTCCCGCGAGCCACCGGTAGCCCAGGAGATGCGACAGGATCATGGCTGCTACCGTCGTAATCGCTACCTGCGCGAGCCCGAGTCCGAACACCGCGCGGCGCATCGCCTTCAGCTGTGGCAGGCTGAACTCGAGGCCGATGGAAAACATGAGGAACACGATGCCGAACTCGGCAAGATCGCGGACATCGGCGTTGTCCGGCACCCAGGCGAGCGCATGCGGGCCGACTGCAATGCCAACGACGAGATAGCCGAGGATCGGCGGAAGGCGAAGAAGACGGCAGGCAACGACCACGACGACGGCCGCCGCCAGCAGCAACAAAATGAGCTGCAGTGTCTGTGGCATCGGGAATCGTCAGCGCACCGAAGTCCTGACGCGAATGTAGCACAGCGCAGGAGCGGCGCCCGGCGGGGTTGGGCTATACTTGCCCGCATGTCCGCGCCGATCCGAGCAGCCGAGCCGGTGCCCGCTGTCGGCATCGAGCCCGAGCGCGTGCTCAAGCTCGCTCGGGACGTACTCGCAACGGAAGCCGCGGCCATCCGCGCGCTTGAAGCGCGTCTCGGCGCCGCATTTCTGGCCGCCGCCCGCGCACTGTTCGAGTGCCGCGGACGGGTGGTCGTTACCGGCATCGGCAAATCCGGCCATATCGCGCGCAAGCTCGCCGCGACACTCGCGTCGACCGGAACGCCGGCATTTTTCGTGCACGCCGCCGAAGCGAGCCACGGCGATCTCGGCATGATTACCGCCGACGACATCGTACTGCTGCTTTCGAATTCGGGTGAGACCGACGAGCTGGTGTCCCTGGTGCCGCATTTCAAACGCCAGGGAGCCAAATTGATCGCGCTCACCGGCAACGAGCAGTCGTCGCTCGCATTCGCCGCGGATGTGCATCTCGACGCGAGCGTCGACACCGAGGCCTGTCCGCTCGGGTTGGCGCCGACCGCGAGCACCACCGCCGCGCTTGCGCTGGGCGACGCACTCGCGCTCACTTTGCTCGACGCGCGCGGCTTTTCGGTGGAGGACTTCGCGCGCTCGCATCCCGGCGGCTCCCTCGGCCGCAAGCTCCTTACCCATGTTCGAGACGTTATGCGCACCGGCGTCGCGCTGCCGACGGTGCCGCTGACGGCGAGCTTCGCGGATGCGATCGTGGAAATGAGCGGCAAGGGCATGGGAATGACCGCGGTCATCGATCAGGATCGCCGCGTCGCCGGCATATTCACCGATGGGGATCTGCGGCGGTGCATTCCGAAGGTCCGCGATTTCAGCGCTGCGAACGTCGCCGAGCTGATGACCGCGAATCCGCGCACCATCGGCCCCGACCGGCTGGCGATCGACTGCGTCGAGCTGATGGAAGCTCCCCCGAAAGTCAGCCAGCTTTTGATCGTCGACGACGAACGGCGATTGGTCGGCGCGCTGCACCTGCACGACCTTTTCCGAGCGAAGGTGGTATGACGCGCCGTTGGAATGCGCGATGACCACGCCCGATCTGCTGGCGCGGGCGCGCGCGGTGCGAATGCTTTCCTGCGATGTCGACGGCGTTCTCACCGACGGCAAGCTCTATTACGCCGACGATGGCAGCGAAATGAAGGCGTTTTCGACGCTCGACGGGCTCGGCCTGAAAATGTTGCACGAGGCCGGCATCGTGGTCGCATGGATCACGGGCAGCTCGGCACCCGCGGTGACCAAGCGTGCGAAACATCTTTCCGTCGCCCATGTGGTCCTCGGCGCGGAGAACAAGCTTGCGCCGTGGGAGCGCCTGCGCGCGGAGCTCGGCATGGCCGTCGAGGAGTGCGCGCACATCGGCGACGATCTTCCCGATCTGCCGGTGCTCCTGCGCTGCGGCTTGAGCACGACGGTGCCGCACGCACCCGAGGCGGTCAAGCGGCGGGCGCATTACATAACCCGCGCGGACGGAGGCGCCGGCGCGGTGCGAGAAGTCTGCGAGCTCATCCTCGGTGCGCGCGGCGATCTCATGCAACGCATCGCGCAGTTCGAATCATGACCCGCAGCCGCGCCTGGCTGGACCGGCTGATTGCATGGTCTCCCGTGTTTCTCCTCGGCGCTTTCGCGGCATTGACCTATTGGCTGAACGCTCAGGTGCAACCCGGCGGCGCGGCATTCGATGGCTCCGGCCGCCACGATACCGATCTGTACATCGAGGATTTCAAGGC
>VBDA01000196.1:9440-15371 GCA_005883655.1 Betaproteobacteria bacterium
GGAGAACGCGACCAGGGCCCAATTATCGTGACCAGCGAGTACCTTCACGTCCTGCCAAAGGAGGATAAGATCGAGACCGACAAGGCGGTGACGATCTCGGAGCCTCGTGGGATAATCAATGCAACAGGAATGGAATTCGACAACAAGGCCAAGACCTTCAAGTTCAAGTCCCGCGTCAGCGGGCAGTTGCAGCCGAACAAGTAGCGTGATGCCCCGCCCCCCGTCTTTCGTGCGCCACATCTTGCAATCGCTCTGCGCGTTGCTATGCGTGTTCGTCTGTCATGTCCCTGCCGCCTTCGCGGAGAAGGCGGATCGTGACAAGCCGATCAACTTTCAGGGTGACTCGCTCGGCGGCAACACCGATACCAAGATCAGCGATCTGATCGGCAACGTTGTCATTACCCAAGGGACGCTCACGATCCACGCCGACCGGATCCAGTTCCATCAGAATCCGGATAATTCGGTATCGGCGACTGCGATTGGCAACCCTGTCAGCTTTCGAGAAAAGCGCGACGGCTCCGACGATTACTATGAAGGCTTCGCACAGCGCATCGTCTACGACGGCACCAAGCGCATCGTCGAGCTGTTCGATCGTGCGTTGCTGAAGAGAACCGGTGACGAGCTTCGCAGCAACTACATCTTGTACAACGCGGAGACCAACGTCTATAAAGCCGAAGGCCGCCCTGACAGCAAGCCGCCCTCCGTCGGCGAAGCCCCGCTGGGTTCCCGCGTCCGCGGCGTATTTCTGCCGCAACCGAAAGACGGCAAGGACGCCAAGGACTCGAAGGAGAGCAAGAACGCGCCTCAGAAATCCAACGATCCCGTCCCGCTTAAGCCCGACACGTCGCTGAAGCCCGAGGCTGCCAAGTGACGGCACCGGCCAGCACGCTTTCGGTCGCCAAGCTGAACAAGCGCTACAAGTCACGCATTGTCGTACACGATGTGTCGCTGTCCGTGGGAAGCGGAGAAGTGATCGGCCTGCTCGGCCCCAACGGAGCGGGCAAGACGACCTGCTTTTACATGATCGTCGGCCTTGTCGCGACCGACGGCGGAACGATCGAGCTCGACGGCGATGACCTGACGCGCATGCCGATTCACGTGCGAGCGCGCCTGGGGCTGTCGTATCTGCCGCAGGAGGCATCGATATTCAGAAAGCTCTCGGTAGCCGAGAATGTCCAGGCCATCCTCGAGGTACAGGGAGTCGATGGTGACGAAATTGCCAATCGCCTCGACGCCCTGCTCGAGGACCTGTCGATCTCGCACCTTCGCGACGCCTCCGCGGTCAGCCTCTCCGGCGGCGAGCGCCGGCGGGTCGAAATCGCCCGGGCCCTGGCAACCCGCCCAAGGTTCATACTGCTCGATGAGCCGTTTGCGGGCATCGACCCGATCGCGGTGCTCGACATCCAGAAAATCATCGGTTTCCTCAAGGAACGCGAGATTGGCGTCATGATCACCGACCATAACGTGCGGGAAACGCTCGGTATTTGCGACCGCGCCTACATCATTAATGAAGGAAGGGTGCTTGCATCCGGAACGCCCGACGAAATTGTCTATAATGAAAGCGTGAGAAAGGTCTATTTAGGGGAGCATTTCCGGCTTTGATGTTGGCTGCGAGTGCATGACCATGAAGCCAACCCTCCAGCTCAAGCTTTCACAACATTTAACGCTCACTCCGCAGCTGCAGCAGTCGATTCGTCTGCTGCAACTTTCGACCCTCGAGCTCAACGCCGAAGTCGAGCGCCTGCTGCAGGAAAATCCGCTGCTGGAAAAAGCCGACGAGGACGAGACGCCGGCGCCGCCGCCCGAGTTTTCGATGGAAGCCAGCACCGCGACGGTGAGTACAGAGTCGTCGGCGAGTGACGATCGCGACGAACGGTCGGCGGGCGACTTCGATCTGCTGGCCAATGCCGGCGGCGACGGCGACTGGGGTTCGGCCTCGGGCGACGACGACGACGAGAATTTTTCTCCGCAGCAAGTGGCGACCTGCTCGCTGCGCGATCACCTCAACGCGCAGCTCGCGCTTTGTAACCTTCCCCTTCGCGATCGGCAGATCGTATCGGCGCTGATCGACGCGCTGGACGAGGACGGCTATCTGCAGACGTCGCTGGACGAGCTGGTGGAATTGTTTCCGGACGAGCTCGGTCTCGAAGCCGACGAGCTTTCGATCGGCCTGCGCCGCCTGCAGAACATGGAGCCCGCGGGGGTCGGCGCCCGCGACGCGGCAGAATGTCTGGGCTTGCAGCTGAAAGCGAAGCCGGCCACGACGCCGCTGCTGGCGGAGGCGATGAAATTGGTGGAGCAGCATCTGCCTTTGCTTGCCGCGCGTGACTTCGGCAAACTGAAGCGCCTGCTCCATATCGACGATGTGGAGCTGCGTGGCGTGCGGGCGCTGATCACGAGCCTCAATCCACGTCCCGGCGCCGAATTTTCGAGGACCGAAGCGAACTATGTGATCCCGGACGTGGTCGTACGCAAGGTACGGGGCAAATGGATCGCGGCGCTCAACGATGCCGCGATGCCCAAGTTGCGGCTCAACCGGATCTATGCCGACATCCTCACCCGCAATCGCGATTCATCGAATCAGCAGCTCGCGGCGCAGCTGCAGGAGGCGAAATGGCTGATTCGCAACGTCCAGCAGCGATTCGAAACCATCCTCCGGGTGTCGCAGGCGATCGTAGACCGCCAGCGGCATTTTTTTGATCATGGTGACGTGGCGATGCGGCCGATGGTGCTGCGGGAGATTGCCGAAATTCTGAGCCTGCACGAATCGACGATCTCACGGGTAACCACGCAGAAATACATGCTCACCGAGCGCGGAACTTACGAGCTCAAGTATTTCTTCGGCAGCCATGTCGCGACCGACACCGGCGGCGCTGCGTCCGCGACTGCGATTCGCGCGCTGATCAAGCAGCTTATTGCCGCGGAGGACCGCAACATACCGCTCACGGACAGCCGCATCGCGGACCTCCTCGGAGATCAGGGGATCGTCGTCGCGCGGCGGACGATCGCGAAATATCGCGAAGCGCTGCAAATACCGCCAGTCAATCTGCGTAAGACGATGTAACTGATGCCAACCATATAGATCAATTGCGCAGCTCGTTGATGTAGATCAGACACCGCCACCACGGAGCGTTGAATGAATCTAAACCTTACCGGCCATCGCCTGTTGATCACCCCCGCCATTCGCGAATACGTAACATCCAAGCTTGAGCGCGTGACGCGCCACTTCGACCACGTGATCGATGTGAACGTCGTGCTATCGGTCGACAAGCTCAGACAACAAATCACCGCCAATCTCCACATTCGCGGCAAGGAAATCCACGCCGAATGCGTCGAGCCCGACATGTACGCGGCGATCGATGCGCTCGCCGACAAGCTCGATCGGCAAGTGCTGCGGCACAAGGAAAAGCGCAACGGCAGCCGGCACGTGCCCGCGGCGATCAAACACGCCGCCGATGCGATCCCCACGGGCAAGACCCGTACGCGCTAGCGTATACTTTGCCGGGCCGCCGAAGTCAGCGCGGCACGAGAGTCCGGCGGTATCGGTCTGAAGCTGCCGGTGCAATATAGTCGTTTTGCAACCGCATTCCTCTCACATCGCCGATGACCCACATCGCGGATCTCCTGCCCGAGTCGAATATCGTGCTCGACGTGGAAGCGACGAGCAAAAAGCGGCTGTTCGAGCAGATCGGCCAGTTATTCGAGAACCACGCGCAGATCGCGCGCTCGGTCGTCTTCGAGAGCCTCTTCGCGCGCGAGCGTCTGGGGTCGACCGGCCTGGGTCAGGGCATCGCGATTCCCCACGGGCGGATCAAGGGTCTTGCGCGAGCGCTCGGAGCGTTTGTTCGACCGCTGCAGCCGATTCCTTTCGACGCACCCGACGGCAAGCCCGTCGAGCAGGTGTTCGTGCTGCTGGTGCCGGAGCAGGCGACCGAAGAGCATCTGGAGCTTCTGTCCGAGCTTGCTCAGATGTTCAGTGAAAAAACTTTTCGCGATCAGGTCGCCACCGCGACCGACGCGACCGGCATCCATCGCTTGTTCTCGACCTGGACCGCCGCTCCGCGATGAACGAAGACCGTGCCATGCGGCAGGTGAGCTTCGAGCGTGTGGTCGAGGACAACCAGGAGCGTCTCGGGCTCGAGTGGATCGCGGGTCGTCAGGGCGGGACGAGCATCCTGACCGGGGAAGCGGCGCTGAAACCGACCATCGGGCAGGTCGGGCACATGAATTTCATCCATCCGTTCCGCGTCCAGCTCATCGGCGCGGCGGAGGCCGCGCACTTGCGCGCGCTGCCGGAGGATGCTCTCCAGGCCTCGATCTCGCGGCTGTTCACCACCGAGCTGGTGGCGATCATCGTTGCCAACGGCGAGAAAATGCCGCCGCACCTGCGGGAGGAATGCGACAAGCACGACGTCGCCTTGCTGACCTCGCCGCAGCCGTCGCCGCACCTGGTCGATGTGATACGGCTCTATCTCTCACGCGTGCTCGCCGAATCGACTTCGCTGCACGGGGTTTTCCTCGACGTACTGGAAATGGGCGTGCTCATCACCGGCGCTTCGGCGATCGGCAAGAGCGAGCTGGCGCTGGAGCTCATCTCCCGCGGCAACGGCCTGGTTGCCGACGACATCGTCGAGCTGTATCGCATCTCTCCCGATACGCTCGAAGGCCGTTGCCCCGCCGTGCTGAAGGACTTTCTCGAAGTGCGCGGTATCGGCGTGCTCAACATCCGCACCATTTTCGGTGAGACGGCGGTGCGTCCGCGGAAGCTGCTCAAGCTCATGGTCCATCTCGAGGATCACAGCAACGAACAATTCTCCGAGCTCGACCGCCTCCAGGTCAGCGCGACGTACCAGGAAATTCTCGCCGTGCCCATTCGCAAGGTAACCATTCCGGTCGCGGCCGGTCGCAACCTTGCGGTGCTGGTCGAGGCGGCGGTGCGCAACTTCGTGCTCAACCAGCGCGGCATCGACAGCACCAAGGAATTCATCGAACGCCAGCAGAAATTGATGGAAGACGGCATTTGACGCCGTCGACCGGAGAGGATGGCCCGCCGCACGCGAGCCGCGGCGACTTAAACGACGATGGACCTGCTGCTGATCGGTGGTGTATCGGGCTCCGGCAAGAGCGTTGCGATCGCCGCGCTCGAAGATAGCGGCTATTACGCGGTCTCGAATCTTCCGCTTTCGCTACTGTCCGCGCTGCTTGCGCAACTGAAGGCGACGGCGCAGGATCGGGTCGCGATCGTACTCGACGTAAAGACCGAGCCCGGGCTCGCTGGACTTGCCAGCGCCATCGACGATGCGCGCACAAATGGCTGGACGGTTCGCTTTCTGTATCTCGACGCCAAGACCGATACGCTGGTCAAGCGCTTTTCGGAAACCCGGCGCCGGCATCCATTTTCCAGCGACGATCGCACGCTGACCGAGGCGATCGAGTTCGAGCGCGAACGCCTGGCGGCGGTCCGCACACTTGGCTACAGCTTCGACACCAGCGACCTGTCGGCGGCGGCGCTGCGCTCCTGGATCAAGGATTTCGTCAGCGTCGACCCTTCGCGGCTGACTGTGCTGTTCCAGTCTTTCGGCTACAAGCATGGCGTTCCGCTCGATGCCGATCTAGTGTTTGATGTGCGCTGCCTGCCCAATCCGCATTACGAGCCGCTGCTGGCGCCAAAATCCGGCAAGGACGCCGCGGTGGTCGAGTATCTCGAGCGTCACGCGGAAGTCGAGCGGATGTATGGCGACATCCATCATTTCGTATCCAGCTGGCTGCCCGATTACGCGCGCGACAATCGCAATTACCTCACCGTCGCCATCGGCTGCACCGGGGGCCACCATCGCTCCGTCTATCTGGTCGAGCGCCTTGCGCGCGCGTTCATGGACCGCTATCAGGTGCTCACTCGCCATCGCGAGCTCTCATAGTCGCCTGCGAGCT
>VBDA01000197.1 GCA_005883655.1 Betaproteobacteria bacterium
GACATCGACGCGCGATGGGCCATGGGTGGAGGCGTCGTCTATGCTTCCCGTCAGTTCGCGCACGGCGACGAGAATAATCGCGACACCGGCGGGCGCATTCCCGGCTATGTGGTCGTCGATGTCGACATGCGCTTCCAGCCAAGCGCCGCGTGGCAGATTTTTGCCAGCGCGGCGAATCTGTTCGATCGCCGCTATCAGAATTTCGGCCTGCTCGGGGCCAATGCGTTTACCGGACCGGGTCGCACGTTCGGGCCCGCGCTCGGGTTCAATCCAATGCCGGAACAGTTTCGGGCTGTCGGTGCTCCACGCGCCCTGTGGATCGGCATGCGTTACGTCATCGGGCGGCAGGCTGCGGCGATTGAACCATAATGGAATGCAGCGCTCCATCGAGCAGGCTCTTCCACGGGATCGTTCGACTCATGAGTATGCGAAGAAGGAATTTACTGAAAGCACTCGGCGTGCTGGGCTGTGCGTCGATACCCGGCCGCTGGCTGCCCGCGCTCGCCGCAGCGCCGGCAGCAGATCGTGTCGCGGACGATTATTGCGCGGTGAATAGCGGTTCCCGGCCGTTGTTCGTGCCCGCGGGCGACGGTTGGTTCGGACGCCTCGCGCCCGATGGCGCCCCGCTGACGCTGCGCGCTTCGCCCATTGCCGGCACCGTCGGCCCGTGGACGCAGGGATTCGCCGTCGAGCATCGTGGCGCGCGTTTTGTCAATCCAACGCTCATACTCAAACCGGGCGAGCCGGTCAGAATCGATCTCGAAAACGCGCTGCAGGAGCCGACGATCGTGCACTGGCACGGCCTGACCGTGGATACACGCAACGACGGCGCCGCCACGCCGCCGATCGCGCCGGGAAGACGGTACTCGTACACCTTCGACGTACGCGATCGTGGATCGATGTACTGGTATCATCCGCATCCGCACGGACTGACCGCGGGCCAGGCCTATCGTGGCATGTTCGGCCTGATCGAAGTTGAGGATGACGACGAACGTGCGCTGCGTGCCGCGCTCGATCTCGTTCCCGGCAGGAGTGAGATTACACTGATCCTCCAGGACCGCCGCGGCGCCGTATATGACGCGACGGATTTCGATCGCCTCCACGGATGGTTTGGCGACGCCATCCACGTCAACGGCGCCGTCTGCTCCCATCTGGACGTCGCCACCCGTATCTACCGCTTTCGGGTTCTCAATGCATCGAACGCGCGCACCTATCGCCTCGGCTTGCGCAGCGCCGACGGCAAGGCGATGGCATTTACGCTGCTAGGCACCGATGATGGCTTGCTCGCAGGACCGCGTCGATGCAATGAGGCGTTCGTAGCGTCGGCCGAGCGCATCGACATCCTCGTCGATCTGAGCGATGCCGCGGTCGGCGACACCGTTCTTCTCGAAACGCGCGCGTTCGATCCGATGCACATGGAAATGGCCGCGCCTGCTGCCGCGATCGACCACGCCGCGATGGATCACATGACCGCGCCACCGTCAGCGGAGTCGCGGACGCCGGCCATGCCTGACCACGCCGCGATGGGGCACGGCGGAAGCTTCCCTGAGGGTGGCCTGCGCACTCTGCTGCAACTGCGGGTGCGCGAGCGCATCGCGTATCGGGCGACGATTCCGCAGCGATTGTCGACGATCGCGCCCATCGATACCGCTAATGCCATGGAACGCCCGTTACGTCTCGGCTTCGCCAAAGGGCGTTGGCGCATCAATGATCGCGTATTCGCGATGGGCGAGACGCCAATCGAAGTCAAGCGCGACAGCGTAGAAACCTGGCTCATCAGAAATTACTTCAACAGCATGCCGCACGCGATGCATTTGCATGGTTTCCACTTCCAAGTGCTCGAGCGGCAGACCAGTCCCGATCAGATCGCGGCGCTCAAGGTCGATGAGCGCGGGCGGCTGGCGACCGACCTTGGATGGAAGGACACGGTGCTGGTCTGGCCAGGCGAGAGCGTGAAGATCGCGATCGACTTCGCGTTGCCGTTTGCCGGCGAGCAGACGTACATGTTCCATTGCCACAACCTCGAGCATGAGGACGGCGGCATGATGCTTGGTGTCAAAGTGACATGATCGGCGTGCGCATCTCGCTCGCCTCGTTGTTGTTCGCGCAGGCGACGCTGGCGTTCGCACAGGAAGTTCGGCTCGAGCCGCAGCGCATTTCCTCGCACTGCTTTTTTCAGAGCGAGTCGGGCGTGGCGTCGCTTCCGTCTTTGGACGAAACGAGCCCACCGGTGCGATCAGGAGACGAGCTCTCTTATCGATGCGGCAATGATCCCCGGCGCCTCAGTGTCGCCCTTGAGCAATGCCGTCGCGTAGGCCCTTGCCTGCTTCAGCGTCACATGCGGCGGCAGGAGCGGTACGTCGGGGTCGGTGACAGCTTCGATCACGATCGGACGATCCGACCCGAGCGCCATGTCCCACGCCGGGGCAACGTGCCCGGGATGCGAGACGCGAATACCGCCGAGGCCGAGCAGCTTGGCATATTCGGCATACGGAAAATCGGGCAGCTCCTGAGACGCGGCGAATTTCGGGTCACCCTCGAGGACCCGCTGCTCCCAGGTGACCATGTTCAGATCTCGATTGTTGAGCACCAGAACGATCAGTCGCGGGTCGGCCCATCGTTGCCAGTACTTCGATACGGTGATGAGCTCATTGAGCCCGTTCATTTGCATCGCCCCGTCTCCGACGATCGCGATCGCAGGGCGTTCGGGGTGCGCAAACTTGGCCGCGATGGCATAGGGAAGCGCGGCGCCCATGGATGCGAGCGTGCCCGAGTGGGCGGTCAGCATGCCCGGCCTTAGCTTGAGGTCGCGCGAATACCAGAAGACAGCCGATCCGGTGTCGCATGTCAGCATCGCCTGGTCGGGGAGGCGCGGCGAGAGCTCCCAGAACACGCGCTGCGGATTTACCGGCTTGGCATCGTTCATCGCGCGAGCTTCGAGCGTCTGCCACCAATCGCTGACGCTTTTTTCGATTTTCTCCCGCCACGCGCGATTGCTCTTGGCCTTCAACAAAGGCATAAGCCCTCGCAAGGTCGTCGCGCTGTCACCGGTGAGATGCACTTCCATGGGATAGCGCAGCCCCAGCATCGAAGGATCGATATCGATCTGAACGGCACGCGCCTGGCCATCCTTCGGCAGGAACTCGGAGTACGGAAAGCCGGACCCGACCATGAGCAAGGTGTCGCATCCATTCATCATGTCGTCGGTGGCCTCGGTGCCTAGGAGGCCGATGCCTCCCGTGACATAGGGCAGGCTGTCGGCGACGGTGGCCTTGCCGAGCAGCGCCTTGGCCACGCCCGCGCTGAGTAGCTCGGCGACTTCCATGACTTCAGCGCCCGCTCCCAGCGCGCCGGCTCCGACCAGGATCGCGACACGCTCACCCGCGTTGAGAACTTCCGCCGCGCGCTCGAGGTCGGCCGCTGAAGGTGCGATTCGCGGCCAAGAATAGCCCAGCGAGGAATGCGCCGTGCCGTGCTCGCGGGCCGGCCTCTTGAACGCCAGTCCCTGCACGTCATTGGGGATGATCATGCAAGTCACCGCCCGCCTGGAAATGGCTATGCGCAGTGCGCGGTCGACAACGTGTTTGACCTGCTGCGGGGTGACGATCATTTGCACGTAATTATGCGCGACATCCTTGAACAGCGTCGTCAGATCCACTTCCTGTTGGTAGCTGCTGCCGAGCGCGGCGCGCGCTTGCTGGCCGACGATGGCGAGCACCGGTTGATGATCGCCCTTGGCGTCGTACAAACCATTCAATAAGTGAATCGCGCCAGGACCGGAGGTCGCGAGACACACGCCGATCTCGCCACTGAATTTGGCATGGCCGCACGCCATGAACGCCGCCATTTCCTCGTGCCGCGTCTGGATGAAGTCGATCTTGTCTTTGGCACGATCCAAAGCTCCCAGGAAACCGTTGATTCCGTCGCCCGGATAGCCATAAATGCGGCGCACGCCCCACTGACCGAGTCGGTGCACGATAAAATCGCTGACGGTTTCTGTCATGGCCTTGGCGGTCTCAGCCGAGCAGCCGCTCGGTACGCGGTCGCTGATGCAGCATCCGTGCCATGCCCGCACTTCGGGCGAGCCCAAGGGAAACGCAGCCTTCGCACCATCTACGCTACGTAACCCTTACCGTCGCGCTTGTAAGTTCTTCCGTGGCTGGAAGCTCAACGGCTTCAGCCGGCGAGTGCGATCAGCTGTTCGTGCAGTTGCTTCGAAATCTCGATGCCTTCTGCGATGGCCTTCTGCGCCAGCGCCTCCCGACGTTCGCCGGGCAGGCGCACTCCGGCCTCGGCGGTCATCGCCGCCACCAACGTTTCGATCCGCTCGTCGTACACCGAGCGCCCGGCGAGCGCGCCCGGATCGATGACCAGAAACGCCTGGCCGATCCGTGGCCGGTTGCCTTCGTCGACAAAGAAGCTCGACGCCTCGAAACCCAGTGCGGCGCCGGCGAGCGAGGTCACCAGGAGCTCGACCATGAGCGCCAGCATCGCACCCTTGGTCCCGCCCATGGCAAGCATGCTGCCATCGAGGCCTGCCCGCGCATCCGTTGTCGGATTGCCGTCCGCATCGAGTGCCCACCCGTGCGGTATCGGGCTGCCGTCCTTCGCTGCCATCATGAGCTTGCCGCGCGCGACTTCCGACAACGACATGTCGATCACGAGCGGGAAGCCGTGCTCGCGCGGAAACACTGCGGCGATGGGATTGGTTCCGAGCAGCGGACGCTTGCCGCCCGCGACGGGCATGGCGGCGGGCGAGTTCGACAGGGCAAGGCCGACCATGCCGGCGCCGCCGACAGGCACCAAGTGGAAAGCCGCGACACCGTAATGATGACTATCGGTGACGCTCACCAGAGCAACACCGAACTCGCGCGCACGTGCGATTGCCTCGCTTACCGCCAGTGCGCACGCCGGATACGCGAGGCCGCTCCCGGCGCTGATCAATGCCGCGCCGCCCCTGCTCGCGACCATCCGCGGCTCTGCTTTGCCGTCGGCGCGTCCGTTCAACAGGTGTGCGGCGTACTGTGCGACCCTCGTCACGCCATGCGACGCGAGGCCGCGTGCATCGGCATAGACAAGTGCGTCTGCGGTGGTCGATGCCATCGTCGCATTGGCGCCGGCGTGCACCAGCGCGCGTCGCGCAAGCTCGCGCAATTGCTCGACGCTCAGACGCGGCATGACACGGTCAGCAAGCTTGGTGTGCCGTCCATGACGGCATACGCGACCAACTCGCTTCTCCGGCTCGCGGCTCCCGACATCACGCCGTCGGGTGATGACGCTCGAGCGCCGCGGCGACCTTCTCTGCGATCATGGTCGAGACGCGAACGTTGGATTCACGCGTGACGCCGGCGATATGAGGCGTCAGCAGCAAATGAGGACATCCCGCCAGCGGAGATCCTGCCGCCAGCGGCTCGTGCTCGAAGACGTCGAGCGCCGCGCCGCCGAGCTTGCCCGCCCTGAGTGCGGCCGCGAGCACCGCCTCGACGACGATTTGGCCCCGTGAGGTGTTGATGAGCACGGCATCGGATTTCATCAGTGCCAACCTGCCCGCATCGATCAGTCCGCGCGTCGCCGGTGTCAGAGGCACGTGGATCGATATGACGTCCGCCTCGTGCAGAACTTCGTCGAATTTGCGCGCGGTCGTCCGCTCCGCCGACCACGTCGGGTGGTCCGCAGGAATCATGGCGTCAAAGCCGATCACGTTCATGCCGAGCGCGCGGGCAAGGCTGCCGGTGAGCTGGCCGATCTGGCCAAAGCCCACCACACCCAGCGTCTTGCCTGCCAGCTCGCGCCCGTTCGCAAGCGCGGGACGCGGCCACTTGCCTGCCGCGACCGCCTCGGTGCTCGAATACGCACCGCGCAACAGGATCAACGCTGCCGCCATCACGTATTCGGCGACCGCAAGCGCGTTGGCGCCGGTGGCGGGAATGATCTCGATGCCGCGCGATTTGCAGGTCAGCACATCGATGTTGTCGAGCCCGACACCGAGCCTGCCCACGACCTTCAATTGCGGCGCGGCGGCGAGAATCTCCGCATCGACCAAAGTCTTGTTGCGCACGATCAACGCATCGGCGTCGGTGACAAGGCGCTTGAGCTGATCGCGCCGCTCGCCCAGGTCCGCGTCGCAAGCGGTATCGAACCTGGCCGCAAGCGACGCGACCGCGGCCGGCTCCATGAATTCGCTGATGACCACTCGCATGGGACCATCACCCTTTGCTCTGACCGTACAACTTGGTGCTCTATTCGGTTCTAGACTCAGTTTTCAACCCGGTTTTCGGGTCAGTCCTTAACTCTGCATGCCCCATTTGCGAACCGTTTTGTCTTCGATGGTGCGAAAAATGACGTTTTCGACCAGCAGGCCGATGACAATCACGGTAAACAGACCGGCGAATACGTTCGGGATCTCGAGCTGATTTTCGACCAGCAGGCCGATGACAATCACGGTAAACAGACCGGCGAATACGTTCGGGATCTCGAGCTGATTCTTGTTCTCGTAGATGAACCAACCTAGTCCCCCCGAGCCGGACGAAACGCCGAATACCAACTCGGCCGCGATCAAGGTCCGCCAGGCGAACGCCCAGCCAATCTTGAGCCCGGTCAGGATGCTCGGGAATGCCGCCGGAATGAGAATGCGTCCGACATACGATAGCCCGCGCAGGCCGTAGTTGCGCCCCACCATTCGCATGGTGTTGGACACCGACAGGAATCCGGAATGGGTGTTCAGCGCGACTGCCCACAGGACTGAATGGATCAACACGAACACCAGGCTGCCGTTGCCGAGGCCGAACCAGATTAGCGCCAGCGGCAGCAACGCGATGGCAGGCAGCGGGTTGAACATCGACGTCAGCGTTTCAAGCAAGTCCGTTCCAACGCGTGAGGTTATCGCGACGACCGTCAGCAAAGCCGCCAGCGCAATACCGGCGCTGTAACCGATCAGCAGCACCTTGATCGATGTCCACGCCTTGCCGAGCAAGCCTCCATGCACGATCGCTTCGTAGAAGGCTTCGATGGTGGACGTGAAGGTCGGAAACAGCAGCGCGTTATTGAGCAGGCGCGAATAGATCTCCCACAACACCGCCAGCATGATCAGGATGAACACCTTGCGCACCGCGCTCTGGTTGTAGATGCGCTCCCAGCTCGATAGCGGCTTTTGCACGACGCCGAAGGATGACGAATCCACCTGGTCGCGATAGATTTCGGGACGCAGGGCGAGGGGTTCAGACATGGACGTGCTCCTCTTCGACGACATCGACAAACAGCATGTCGTGAATCTTCCGCTCCAGCGCATGCGCCAATTCGCCGTCGCTCTCGCGCGGAAGACTGTTGATCTCGGCCTTCACCTGGCCCGGGTGGGGAGACATGAGCAGGATGCGGCTGCCGATCTTGATCGCCTCGGCGATCGAATGGGTGACGAACAACACCGTGAAACGGGTGTCGTCCCAGAGTTGCAGCAGCTCGTCCTGCATCTTGCGCCGGGTCAGCGCATCGAGCGCCGCGAACGGCTCGTCCATCAGCAGGACGTCGGGCTCCATCGCCATGCCGCGGGCGATGGCGACTCGCTGCTTCATACCACCGGACAGCGTGTGTGGAAAGCTGTCGGCGAATTTGGTGAGGTTGACCTTGTTGATGTACTCCAGCGCTTTATCCTCGGCCGCTTTGCCGTTGAGCTTGCCGCTCGCGGTCAGGGCGAACATTACGTTTTCCTTCACCGTCTTCCACGGCAGAAGCTGGTCGAACTCCTGAAACACCATCATCCTGTCGGGTCCGGGCTTGATGACCCTCTGACCCTTGAGCCTGATCTCGCCCTCGACCGGAGTCATGTACCCGCCGACCGCCTTGAGCAGCGTCGATTTGCCGCAGCCGGACGGCCCCAGGAGAATGAAGCGGTCCGATCGCAATACCTGAAAGTCGACTCGATAGGTGGCAGTGACGAGGTAATCCTTGGTCTTGTATTGCAGCGTGACGCCCTTGACGTCGAGCAACGGTGTGATGGCTTCCAATCGTTCCTCCTCCTCGAGCTTAAGGCCTGTCGCTCTAATTCACGGCCCCGCGCACGTATTACGTTTGCCAGGGCAGGTGGTCGAGGTCGACGTTGCCGCCGCTCAGGATGACGCCGACCCGGAGCCCGTCCAGTGAAATTTTGCGTTCCAGCAATACGGCAAGGGGCACCGCTGACGACGGCTCGACGATCATCTTGAGCTTTTCCCAGAGAAGGCGCATCGCACGCACGATCGCTTCCTCCGATGCCGTTTCGATGGCGTCCACGCTTGTGCTCAGCACCGCAAATGTCTTGTCGCCCAGCGACGAGCGCAGCCCGTCGGCAATGGTGCGCGGATCGGTCTGCGGGATGATGCGTCCGGCACGCAGCGATCGATACGCGTCGTCGGCGCCGGCGGGCTCCGCGCCATAGACCTTGATCGACGGCCGGATACCTTTGGCTACAATGGCGGTTCCCGAAAGCAGGCCGCCGCCGCCCACCGGCGCGATGACCGCGTCGAGATCGGGCTCATCTTCCAGCAGCTCGAGCGCCGCCGTTCCCTGCCCGGCGATCACGCGCCAATCGTTGTAGGGATGGATCAGCGTGGCGCCGGTTTCCGCTTCCACCGCGGCACAAGTGGCCTCGCGCGCGGCCACGGTCGGCTCACAGAAGCGCGCCGTTCCACCGAAGCCCTTGACCGCGTCCAGCTTCACCTGCGCCGCATTGGAGGGCATCACGATCCACGCCGGGATGCCGCGCAAGCGCGCCGCCCAGGCAAGCGCAGCGCCGTGGTTGCCGGAGGAGTGCGTCACCACACCACGCTTCGCCTCCTCCGCCGACAGCGAAAGCACCGCGTTGCACGCGCCACGCGCCTTGAACGCGGCCACTCTCTGCAGATTTTCGCACTTGAAGAAAAGCTTGGATCCCACTGCATCATCCAGCGAGCCACTGGAGAGCACCGGCGTACGCGATGTCGCAGGTTGCTGGCGCGCTCATCGAGGCGTCAGCTCCCGGGTAGGTCATGCATGTTGGGGAAGAACAGATCCTTCCACGATTCGGGCTTGACCTTGATCGCGCCGGTCCTGGCCATGAAATCGGCGTACTTCATCACGTTTTGCGGCGTCGTCGTATAGACGATCTGCGGGTCGTTCATCATGTGCGCGATATTGTCGACCGTGTCCTTGTCCTTGGATATGCGGATGTACGCTTCGGCCGCCGCGCGCTTGTCACGGTTGATAATGGCTTCCGCCTCGTCGAGCGCCATGACGAACGCGCCGTAGAGCTTCGGATTGGCGGAGCGAAACTTTTCGGTAGTCCATACGAGGTTGAAAGTCACGGCGCCGCCCATCACATCGTAGTT
>VBDA01000198.1 GCA_005883655.1 Betaproteobacteria bacterium
TGTCACACCGACGTCGATCCTGATCGGCCAGTCGGCGGCGTTTTCCGGCGCGGCGTCCGAGCTTGGAACGGAGATGCGCACCGGTGCGGCGGCATACTTCCGGGTCATCAATGCTGCCGGAGGCGTCAACGGCCGCAAAATCGAGTTGCGTTCGCTCGACGACGGCTACGAGAGCGACCGGGCCGCGGCCAACACCAAAAAGCTGATCGACGACGGCGTCTTCCTGCTGTTCGGTTACGTCGGCACGCCGACGTCGAACGCCTCCAAGCCGATCTTCACCGCTGCGCGCGTTCCCTTCGTCGGGCCGTTCACCGGCGCCGAGTCGCTGCGCACGCCGCTCAACCGCTACATCTTCAACGTCCGCGCGAGCTACTTCGACGAGACAGAAAAGATCGTCGGCCAGATGACCGGTCAGGCCCTCGACAAGATAGCCGTCTTTTATCAGAACGACGATTACGGCAAGGCGGGCCTGACCGGCGTCGAACGAGCGATGGAGCGGCGAAAAATCAAGATCGTGGCCACCGGCACCGTCGAGCGCAATACCGTCGACGTCGCGGCGGCCGTCAAGTCGATCGGCAAGGTCGAGCCGCAGGCGGTCATCATGATCTCGGCTTACAGGTCCTGCGCCGCATTCATCAAAGCGATGCGCGCAGCCGGGTTCAATCCGCAGTTCATGAATGTGTCATTCGTCGGCAGCAAGGCGCTGGCCAAGGAGAGCGGAGTCGACGGTCGCGGTGTCGCCGTCTCGCAGGTTGTTCCTTTCCCCTGGAACATCGGCGTGCCTGTGGTGAAGGAATATCAGATACAGCTCGAAGCTTTCACCGGCAAGCAGGACTATTCGTTCACCAGCCTCGAAGGATTCATCGCCGCCAAGGTACTCGTCGAGGGACTGCGTCGTACCGGCGCCGACCTGACACGCGAGAAATTCATCAGCGCCATGGAGACGATGCGCGATTTCGACCTCGGCGGTTTCTGGATCACCTTCACGCCAGCGAGTCACAGCGGATCGAAGTTCGTCGAGCTGACGGTCATCGGCAAGGATGAACGATTCCTCCGCTAATTTGCGGACCATGAGCACTCCCGCCGGTTTCGAGCCCGGCGCCGCTCTGCCCAAGGAACTCGCCGCCGCATCGCTCTGCTTCGTGTGGCGCGACGACAAGATTCTCGCCCGCAACGAAGACCCGCCGACGCTGCCGACTTTTTCCGATGTCATCGCGATGGGGATCGACGGCGCACGTCACTACCTCGGCCGCTACCAGGAGATCGACTGCATCGCGTTGCGAGTCGCTGCCGACGTCGCCGAACCCGAGGGCTGGCAGTGGCGCGGCCTGCGCTCACTGTTCCTGCAGATTCCCGATCCGTTGCTTGCGCTGGCCGGCCGCTCCTCCCAAGTTGTCGAATGGGATCGCAGCCACCGCTACTGTGGTCGCTGCGGGACGCCCACGCTCGACAAACCCGACGAGCGAGCCAAGCAATGTCCGGCGTGCGGATACGTCGTTTATCCGCGCGTGTCGCCGGCGATGATGGTGCTCGTCACGCGCGGACGCGAACTGCTGCTGGCGCGCGCCAACCGGTTCCCGAATGCGATGTACAGCGCGCTCGCCGGATTCGTCGAGCTGGGCGAATCGATCGAGGACTGCATTCATCGCGAGGTTCGCGAAGAAGTTGGCGTGGAAGTCGACAACCTCGTCTATTTCGCCAGCCAGTCGTGGCCGTTTCCGCACTCGCTGATGATCGCATTTACCGCCGAATACGCGAGCGGTGAGGCTCGGCCCTGCGACGCCGAAATCGCCGATGTGCAGTGGTTTTCGATCGACGCGCTGCCGCAGCTCCCGTCGCCGGTCAGTATTTCACGCAAGCTGATCGACGCGACGGTGGCGCAGCTGGCCCGGACTCAGGCGCTACGCCGCTAGCCATGCCCGGCGTAAAGAAGCTTCGGTAACCAGAGGATGATGCCGGGAAAGACGATGCACAAGGTGAGACCGACTATCTGCAGTCCGATGAACGGGATCGCGGAGCGAAAGATCATCGCCATGCTAATCTGCGGCGGCGCCACGCTCTTCAGGTAGAAAAGCGAATAGCCGAATGGCGGACTCAAAAACGCCATCTGCATGTTTACCATGAAGATGACGCCGTACCACAGGGCCACATCACCGGGGGCCACGCCCGGCAGACCGAAAGCGCCGTCGAAAGGCAGGCTCTTCATGATCGGCAGGAAGATCGGTACCGTCAGCAGCAGGATGCCAACCCAATCGAGGAACATGCCGAGGATGAACAACACGGTCATCATCAGAAACAGAATCCCATAAGGTGCAAGCCCGGTGGCGAGTATCAGATCGGAGACGAACGTCTGGCCGCCCTTGACGATGAAGAACCCGACGAACATCGTCGCGCCGAAGAAAATCCACATCACCATCGCCGTCGCCTTTAGGGTCGCGAGCGATGCCTCGTATAGCGCGACCCAGTTCAACCGTCGATGCAAGGCAGCGACCACCAGCGCGCCGAAGGTCCCGACGCCGGCGGCTTCGACCGGAGTCGCGATGCCGAAGAAGATGATGCCGAGCACGAGCAGGATTACGAGCACGGGTGTGATCGTGTTGCGCAACAGTCGTAGCTTTTCCCTAAAACTCACCCGCTCCTCGACTGGAAGCGCAGGTCCGAGCTTGGGATTGATGTAGCAACGCAGGGTCACGTAGCCGATGTAGATCCCGGATAACAGCAGCCCCGGAAAGACCGACCCGACCAAAAGCTCGCCCAACGACTGCTGCGCGACGACCGCGTACACGATCGCCATTACCGAAGGCGGGATCAGGATACCCAGGGTACCGCCCGCGAGCAGCGCGCCACAGGCGAGCTTCGGGTCATAGCCGCGCTTGAGCATCGCCGGCAGCGCGATCATACCCATCGTGACTTCGGTCGCACCGACCACGCCAACCATTGCCGCGAGCACGGTGCAGGCCAGCACTGTCGCCGAAGCGAGGCCGCCCTTCAGCGCGCCGAGCCACTTGTAGATGACATCGAAGAGCTCCTCGATGATCCCCGCTTTCTCCAGCACCGCCGCCATAAAAATAAATAACGGTACCGCGGACAACTGGTAGTCCGTCATGAACGGGAAAATTCGAGAGGGCAGCATGTTGAGAATCGCGCCGTTCCCAAATACGAACAGGAAAATTACCGCCAGGCTGCCGGTGCAAAACGCCATCGGCAAGCCGAGCATGAGCAACAGCGCGAGCGAGCCGAACAGGAGGATGGTCAGCCAGCCGATGCCGATTTCCAGACCCATGGCTCAAGCTGCCTTTCGCGTGACGATCATGACGTCCTTGATCAGCTTCGATATGCCCTGCAGCACGAGCAGCGCCGCGCCGATCGGCATCGTAAGCTTCACCGGCCAGTATTGGATGCCCCACTCCGTGAACGAATGCTCACCGACGGACACCGAGTCCATCGCGAAGCGAATCGTTGTCCACAACATCGTCACCGAGAAAATGAAAAAGAATACCGAGGTGATGATGTCTGCGAACGCCTTGCCACGCGCTGAAAACTGCGCATAGATCACATCGACGCGCACATGCTGATCTTCGCAATAGGCGAATGCACCGGAGAGCATGTATTGCATGCCGAACATCAGGAACATGCTCTCGTGCAGCCAGTTGGTGGGCGAATTGAATACGAAGCGCACCATTACCTCGTAGTAGTACCCGAAGACCGCGATCAACGCCCAATAGGCCACGTACTGGCCGACTTTGGTGCTGATCCCATCGATCGTGTCGGTGAACTTGCTGTGCACGGTAAGCGTTGGATCTTCGCCCACGCCTCCCTCGTGCACCGACGAGGAGTCCGGATGGATCGCCTCGATCGATGGCTCGGCGAGCTCCAGCGCACGACGTCGGCGTACGAGCCCGGGTAGCAGCACACCATCGATCAGGAGCAACACCGCGAGTGCCATCGCCCCATAGCGCGCCAGATCTTTCCAATGATCGCGTATCGCCTTCGCGGTCTGATACTCGCTGTCGAGCTTGCGCGCGTCGGCCTCGGCGCGCTGCAATTCCTCCTTCGCCTCAGGGCTCGCTTCGACGCCTTGCGGCAGCCGCGCACGCGCGACGGCATATTGCGCCTGCTCGAACGCGGCGTACGTCCGCGATTCATCGTCGCGGACTTCGCGGATCTCGCCGTTGCAGTACAGGATCGCCAGAAAGACCGGGATGAACACCAATCCCCAGCTGCTCCGGAGATAGAAGCGATGAATCCCGAGAAAGCCCGACAGCAGCCAAAAAAGATAGGCGATGAATAGCGATGGGCGGCGATCGGGCGGATTGCGTCGCTGTCGCGCCACCAGGTACATCGCGATCAACGGGAAGACAAGCAATCCTACCCAATAGAGCCAGTGGGGCAGTACGAAACCTATGCTGGGCATGGCCGCGGGCGCAGTTTCAAGAGATTGAACATGGCGGAGGCGCCGTTTGGGCGCCTCCGCGGTCGTTCGTCGGGCCCGCGAAGTCGCGGACCCATTAACGCGCTACGCCTCGACCTTGAGTCCCTTGTACATGTCCGGCGTGACGTAGCCCAACGTGTGTGACTCCATCAGCTCGAGCTGCATCTTGAACAAGCGCGCGGCATCATGGTCCTTGTTCGCCCATTTGAACCAGATGGGAGTGGCGATGCGCTGCCACTTCGGCAGGTCTTCGAGCGGCATGCGGTTGATCTGCGTTCCCGCCTTCTCGAACTTGCCCCAAGCCTCGAGATCCGCCTTCTGGATCGCCGCGTGGTGCACGTTGGAATACACCTGGACCTCGTCTTCGAGCCAGCTCTTCATTTTGGGCGAGAGCTTGTTGTGTACGTCCATGCGTACCACGAAGTCCATGAGGTCGACCGGCTGATAGATCGATTCCAACCCTGGTGGCCCGGTCCAGATGAATTTCGAAACCTGCTGGAAGCCTAGATCCCAGTTGACGGCGGGGCCGGTGTAATCCGCGGCCTCGATCGTGCCCTTTTCCAGCGCGGAGAATACTTCCCCGCCCGGCAGCAGCGTCGTCTTGGCGCCGGCGGCGGCAAAGCCTTCGGCGATCATTCCGCCGGGAACGCGCAGCTTGAGGTCCTTGAAGTCCTCGATCGTGCGGATCGGCTTTTTTGAGTGGATGATATTGGGCCCGTGGTGAATGCGGTTGACGTAATAGAGTCCCTGTTTGGCGAAGATTTCCCGCGTAACCTTGAGGCCGTCCTTGCTGTAGAAGAACATGTCCCACTCGTGCGGGTAGCGCAGGCCCATTAGGTACGAGGAGAGGAACGCGGTCGCCGGCAGCTTGCCGGCCCAGTACAGCGTGAACGAGTTCATGGCTTCGAGCACGCCGTTCTTGACGCCATCGATCAACTCGAAGTCGCCGACCACTTCCTTGGCCGCGAAAGGCTTGAATTCGAGCTCGCCGCCGGTCTTTTCCTTGATCGTCCCGCACCAGGCCTTGAATGTCTGGAGACCGATACCCGCCGGCCACGACGTCTGCACTTTCCAGGTGGTGGTTTCCGCAGCAGCCGCGTTGCGGATGAAAGGTGCCGATACCGCGGCGGTACCGACGACAGCGGCCGCGGTCTTGAGCGCCCGGCGTCGGCCAGGTTGCTCGACAGTGTTCTGCAGCTGATCCTTGCGCTCGGTAGTCATCGTTCCTCCTATGGGTCTTGCGCCAAGTACTGCCCGGTCTTCGCCGAGACCCTATGTTGCACGCGCGTCCGACCGACCGCAAGCTGTCCGTTGCAGCGGTCGCGAAAGCAGCCTCCACCGACGGTACGACTGAAGCGTGTCGCCTTGCGCAATGCCGGCAAATTATCTTACTCAGTCCGTTACCTTTGCCTAGCCTTGCTTACCCTCGCCGACTCTGACTTGCCCTCACTTACCCAGCGGCGGTATCGGAATAACACCGGGGAAGACGTACGCCTGAAGGAGAGCGATCAGACCAATCACGGCAGCGCCGGCAATCGAGTGCCACCACAATGTTCGGAATATTGGCCCCAGTGCATGAGCCCGCTCATGGGGATCGTCATAACATGCGGCACAGGCGACCATGATGGACTGGGCATCGATCATCTTGCCCATGACACCACCGGTCGAGTTGGTTGCCACGATCAAAATCTCGTTCAGGTGCAACTGCTGAGCCGTGATTCGCTGCAGGCTGCCAAACAGAGCGTTGGACGCCGTGTCGGAGCCGGTGAGAAAGACGCCCAACCAGCCCAGATACGCCGCAAAGAATGGATACATGAAGCCTGCGCCGGTGAAAGCCAGGCCGAGCACCGCGTCGGTGCCGGAGTAGCGGGTGAGGAACCCCAGACCCAGCACCTGGCCGATGACAAGAACCGGAATCTTCATGCGGCGGGCAGTGGCGATAAAGGATTCCTTCCACTGGCTG
>VBDA01000199.1 GCA_005883655.1 Betaproteobacteria bacterium
AGCACGACCACGGGTTGGCCTTCGCGATTTGCCGCGGCAGGAGCACCAGCCAGCCGTTCTCGTCGGCGCGCGCGGCGATGCGCGTTGCGGCAGCGATCTCTTCAGGCGTCTGCTTGCAGCCGTGGATCAGGACAATCAGCGGCCGGCGACGCCATCCGCCATAGCCCCGCGGGACGTACAAAAGATAGTCGCGCGCTGGCCAGATCCAGGGGCCCGAAGCAAGCCATCCGCGCCATGAAAATTTGCTTCCGCTCACGAAGCGGCCGGGTTCGGGCGGCTTGCGACCAAAGATCCTCGCGATGAGGTCGCGGGCGCCGGTGCGCAGTTTCTCGAACATCGATAGGGCCGGTGTTTTCAGCTATGGCGCATGCAGAATGTCGGTCCTGGCTATGCGCGATCGGTTTGCCAGCACGCTAGGGCCTAGATCAACACGATGTCGTATTGCTCCTGGGTGTAGATCGACTCGACCTGCAGCGAGATCGGCTTGCCGATGAAGTCGCCGAGTTGCGCCAGGCTCTGCGATTCCTCGTCGAGAAAAAGATCGATCACCGATTGCGAGGCGAGAATTCGAAACTCTCGCGCGTTGAACTGCTTCGACTCGCGCACGATCTCGCGCAGGATCTCGTAGCAAATCGTTTGCGCGGTCTTGATTTCGCCACGCCCACCGCACGTCATGCACGGCTCGCAGACTACGTGCGCGAGGCTCTCGCGGGTGCGTTTGCGCGTCATCTCGACCAGGCCAAGCTGCGTGAATCCGTTGACCGTCAGGCGGGTGCGGTCGCGGTCGAGCGCCTTGTTGAATTCCGCCAGCACCGCCGCTCGATGATCGGCGTTTTCCATGTCGATGAAGTCGATGATGATGATGCCGCCGAGGTTCCGCAGCCGCAGCTGCCGCGCAATGACCTGCGCCGCCTCGAGGTTGGTCTTGAAAATCGTATCATCGAAGCTGCGGCCGCCGACGAAGCCTCCCGTGTTGACGTCTACGGTCGTCATCGCTTCCGTCTGATCCATGATCAGGTATCCGCCGGACTTAAGGTCGACCCGCCGCGCCAGGGCCTTTTGAATCTCGTCCTCGACGCCGTGCAGGTCATAGAGGGGGCGGTCACCGACGTAATGCTCCAGACGCTCGAGGATGTTCCGCGTGTATTGCGCGGCGAATTCCTCCATCTTCTGAAATGTCTCGCGCGAGTCGACCAGGATGCGCGACGTCTCCTCGGTCGCCATGTCGCGCAGCACCCGTTGCGCAAGATTCAAATCCTGGTAGATCAGCGACGGGAAGGGAACGGTCCCGGATTTTTCGGTCAGATCGCGCCAGAGCTTGGTCAGGTATTCGATGTCGTTCTGCATCTCCCGCTCGCTCGCGGTCTCCGCCATGGTGCGGATGATGAATCCGCCGGCCAGGCCCTCGGGCAGGAGTTGTTGCAATTTCTCGCGCAGATTCTCGCGCTCGGCTTCGTCCTCGATGCGTTGAGAGATGCCGATGTGCGAGTCCTGCGGCAGGAACACCAGCAGCCGACCGGCCAGGCTCACCTGGGTCGACAGGCGCGCGCCCTTGGTGCCGATCGGGTCCTTGATCACCTGCACCAGCAGGGATTGGCCCTCGTGCAGGATGCGCTCGATCGGCTTGCTGTCGTCGCGGTGGCCGTTCTGGCGATGCTCCCAGATGTCGGCGATGTGCAGGAACGCGGCGCGTTCGAGGCCGATCTCGATGAACGCCGATTGCATGCCAGGCAACACGCGTGCGACCTTGCCCAGGTAAATATTGCCGACCAGGCCGCGCGCGCTCGAGCGCTCCATGTGCAGCTCCTGGACCACGCCCTGCTCGAGCATCGCCACCCGCGTTTCCTGCGGCGTCACGTTGATGAGGATCTCGTGGCTCATGGCGAAAGCGATTCCGGAGTCTCAGGCACGTCGAGAGGACGAGCGGCATGAGCAAGTCGGCGTCGCGAGCGATCGGGGGACCTCGCGTGTGCGCTCACAGTACCTCTAACCCGATCTTGGCCAGGATCTCGGCGGTCTCGAAAAGAGGCAGCCCCACGACTCCCGAATAGCTGCCCTCGAGATGGCTTACGAATGCCCCAGCCCGTCCCTGGACTGCGTAGGCGCCGGCCTTGTCGAAGGGCTCGCCGGTGGCGACATAGCGTTCGATCTCGTCACCGGTCAACGTACGAAATGTCACCCGCGACGGTGAGACGGCGATCAGGATCTGTGTGTTCCAGCGGACGGCCACCGCGGTGCTGACTTCATGTGTTTGCCCGGAGAGGCGCCGCAGCATGTCGATGGCGCCCATCGCGTCCTTGGGCTTGCCCAGCACTGCGCCGTCGAGCACCACCTCGGTGTCCGCGGCAAGCACCGGCTTCGGGGCGAGGCTGCGCCTGACCAGCTGATGCCATCCCACGGAGGCCTTGGTCCGCGCGACGCGCTTGATGTATTCGATCGGCGACTCGTCCTTGCGCGGAGCCTCGACGACGTCGCGCCGCCGCCCCGCAGCCTCGCGCAGCAGTAGCTCCGTAAAATCGACTCCCAGCTGGCGCAACAATTCCTGCCGCCGCGGGCTCTTCGAGGCAAGATAGATCGAGGGTCGCTCGGTGAGAACGAACAGTTTGCTCATTCGCGATGATAGGGATGGCCTTGCAGCAGGCTTGCTGCCCGGTAGAGCTGCTCGGCGAGCATCACCCGGGCGAGCCCATGCGGCAATGTTAACGCGGAAAGCGCGATCACGATATTCGCGTCATGCTTGACGCTCTCCGCGAGGCCATCAGCGCTCCCGATCACGAAGGCCACCTCGAGCGCGGAATCGCGCCAGCCACCGAGGGCGGAAGCGAGCTCGGCGGTCGTCCACATTCGCCCGCGTTCGTCGAGTGCGATGACGCGGAAGCCTCGGGTCGCGGTGGCGATACGCTCGGCCTCGGCGGCGAGGACCTGTTCGATGCTCTTGCCGCGATCGCGCGGCTCCGCCTTGAGCTCCACCAGCTCCAGGTTCAAAGCGCGAGGCATGCGCCGGGCGTAATCGGCGTACGCCTCGCCGACCCAGGACGGTAGCCTGTGGCCGAGCGCGACGATGCGCAGCTTCATGGAATCGGAGGTGAGGGCGCGGGCTTTTGCGCCCGCGAAGCGGGCTTAAGCCGCGGCGGGAAACGGCGGCTTCGCGCGACGTTGTGCCGCGGGAGGCGCCCACAGCTCCTCGAGGTTGTAATACGCGCGCACGGCCGGTTGCATGATATGAACGACGACCTCTCCGCCGTCGACCAGTACCCATTCGCCCGATTGCTCGCCCTCGACGCCGATAATGGTCGCGCCGGCGGCTTTCAGCGCGTCGCGGACGTGGTGAGCGAGCGCGTTCACCTGCCGATTTGATTCGGCGGTGGCGACGATCATCGTGTCGTACAGGCTGGTCAGCTTGCGGACATCGAGAACAGTGATGTCGCGGGCTTTGATGTCTTCGAGGGCGGTAACTGCGGTTTTCTGAATCTTGTTAAGGCGCATCCGGAAGGGGCCGATACAGTTGATTGCGGTCAATATAAGCCAGAACCGCGGCCGGAAGCAAACCGCGGACTTCAGCCCGGCCGGAGGCGCCGCGGGCGAGTGCCGCTCGAATCTCGGTCGCCGAAATCGGCTGCGGTGTCACACTCTGGCGCACGATCGCGCCTGCCAGTTGCCGGGAGAGCCGTGATGGGTCGGTCGTCAGGCGCCGATTCCATTGCTCTTGCAGCGCGGGTGGCGCCGCGTCGGGCAAGGTCGGCGCACCCGGCCTTTCCACCACGACCAGATGGGCGAGGGTGAACAATTGCTCCCATCGTCGCCAGCTTGAAAGGCCCGCGAACGCGTCGCTGCCTATGATCAGCGCCAAGGGTCGTGTTACGTCTTCGGCGTGAAGCGCCTGCAGCGTATCCACCGTGTAACTCGGTCCAGGGTGACGAATCTCACGGCCATCTGCGCAGAGCCCGGCGAATTCGGCGCAACCCAGTTCGGCCATCGCCAGCCTGTCCGTCCCGGAGGCGACCGGAGGCGCCCGATGTGGCGGAATCCCTGCGGGAATGAGCAGCACTTGGGGAAGTCCGAGCGCTAGTTTGACCTCGGCGGCGAGCCGCAGATGGCCGTAGTGAATCGGGTCGAAGGTTCCGCCGACGATGCCCAGTGTGCGAATCATCGGCGAGATGTCACCTGAGCCGCTCGTCTACAGCTCATGTCGCGTCGCGCCCACGATCAGCGTTTCCTCGAGATCGATGTCGGCCTGCAGCACGCGCATCACTTCGTCGTTGATCACGTCCGCTTTGCGCATTTCCATCAGCTCCTTGCGTTCGGCTTTGACGGCGTCCAGCCAGATATCGCGCTGCGTGTCGTGCAGCGCATTGAGGTGTTGCCGCCGATCGGCATTGGCCGAGTGACGCTGCAGGCGGTGCTCGTACTGGGTGAGGAGCGCCTGCGTGAATCTCGTTTCATCCGCGTGTGTCGCTTTCGACAGACGTTGCCGAAGCGCGCCTATGCCTGCCTGCGTGGTCGCAATCCGCGCCGCGCGCTCTTCGCGGGCGGCGACACCGTCGCCGCGGAGCTTCAACATACGGATGAAAAGCGGCAGCGTCGTCGCATTGAGCAGCAAGGTCACCACGATGACGCTGGCCGCGAGCAGGATCAAGAGCTCCCGCCCGGGAAAGGGAGCGCCGGTCGCGGTCGTGAGCGGTGTCGACAGTGCGGCGGCGAGGGTAACCGATCCGCGAACGCCGGCCCAGCCGACGATGAAGACGTGCCGCGGTCGGAACGACCCTTCGCGATCGCGGGTCCGCTTCGATAGCAGCAGCGGCAGGTAAGCCGCCGGAAAAACCCACGCCAGTCGCAGCACGATCACCGCCGCCGACAGAATGAGCGCATAGCCGGCAAGACCGATCGCCGCGGAGCGGGAAAGCCCCTCGACCACCGAATGAAGCTGAACGCCCAGAATCAGAAAGACGAGCCCATTGAAGGCGAACTGCAGCATCCTCCATACTTCCCACGAATGCGCTCGCGTCGGCGCATCGATGAAGCGCGCGTCGTGCGATCCGGCGTACAGTGCCGCGCCGACCACGGCCAGGATGCTGCCGACCTGGAGAGCTTCGGCGGCGAGATAAGCGGCAAACGGCGTGAGCAGCGAGAGCACGGTGAGAATGAGCGGATCGTCCAAGCAAAACCGGGTGAGGCCGAGCCGCAGGCGGCCGATCAGCCACGCGACCGCGAGACCGAGGGCAAATCCACCGCCCGACTGAACGAAGAACTGCAGCGCCGCATCGCTCCAGCTGAAGGCGCCGGTGGCCGCCGCGGCAATCGCGAATTTGAACGCCACCAGGCCGGATGCATCGTTGATGAGGCTCTCGCCCCTGAGCACCGTGGTTACCCGCGACGGGACCTTGAGCCTGGACGTGATCGCGCTCACCGACACTGCATCGGTCGGGGAGATCACCGCGCCGAGCGCAAACGCCGCGGCCAGCGGCAGCGACGGTATCAGCCAGTGCATCAGGTAGCCGACGGCCAGGGTCGTCAAAAGAACGAGGCCGAAGGCGAGCAGCAACACCGGACGGAGCGCCCGCATCAGGTCGCGTTTCGGGATCAACCACCCATCGGCGAACAGAAGCGGTGGAATGAACAGCAGGAAAAACACGTCGGGCTCGATACGAAGATCGTCGAAGCCCGGAAGGTAGGACAGTGCGATGCCGCCGGCAACGAGCAGAATCGGCAGCGGAACGGGGATCCACTTGCCGAGAGCCGCCACCGCGGCGACGGCGAGCAGCAATCCAAGCGTGATCTCGATGATCCCCACGAGCGGATGGTAGCTCAGCAGCCTGCCGTTTCAAAAAAGCGTTGCGCGATACGGCGCTTTAGAAGCCGCGGCCGACCGTGGCGAGGTACTCGATTTCCTCCGCCGTCGATTCGCGGCCGAGAATGGCGTTGCGATGCGGGTAGCGGCCGAAGCGGCGAATCACCGCGGCGTGGCGCTCAGCCCACATGACAGGCTCGGAGAGGCCGGTCTCGTCACGCAGTCGCGTAAAAAGCTCCAGCGATGTTTCTTGCGCGGCGGGTTCTTCGGCGTGCTCGAAGGGCATGTAAAGAAACCAGCGCTCGACCGGCATCAGCGCCCGATCGTCGCCGTTTGCAACCGCAGCCCTCGAAATGCCGAGCGCCAGAATGTCGCCGGCGAAGGCACGCGGCGTTTGGCGGTAGATGTTGCGCGTGAACTGATCGAGCAAGAGCACGCGCGCAAGCGTGGCGTGGTCCATTCGCCGAATCCGCCGGTGAGCGCCGTCTCGACCGCGGCGCCGAACCGCGCGCGGATCGATTGATCGACCGCGGCATCCTTACGAAACCAAAGCTCGCGGGTCTGGCCATGTTCCGCGCTGCCGCGGGGCGCAAACCAGAAATCGAGGATCTCGTCCTGCATGCTCATTGCTCGTGTGATTGGCTGATATAGTGCCGTACGCGCGGGAATGCAAGTTCCGGTGCTGCACCGCGCGATTCCCTTTCGAATTGCGATGCGAACTTCCTACCGCGACATAGCGCTCCTTGCCTGCTGTCAGGCGCTATTGCTGATCAACAACTCCGGCCTCATCGCGATGAATGCCCTGGTCGGCTACGCGCTGGTCGAGAACAAGGCATTCGCGACGCTCGG
>VBDA01000200.1 GCA_005883655.1 Betaproteobacteria bacterium
CGAGCTCGGCAAACTGGTTTTCGCCGCGACTGCCGGCAAGCCGCGGCGCGGGATAATTGTTGGCGATCTCCTGCAGACACAGGACGTCGAAATCGGCGATCGCCTTCGCATGCCTCACGATGCGGGCCGGATCGACTTTGCCATCGACGCCGCGGCACCATTGAACGTTCCAGGTGATGAGCTTCATTTGATACCTGCGCGCATGAACGATAGTACGAATTGTCTTTGGAAAAGCAGGAACGCGATAAGCAGCGGTGCGCTGGTCAGCAGGGTGGCCGCGGTAATGATCGACCAGTCGATTCCCTGATCGGTGGCCGAGAATACCTGCAGGCCTACGGTCAGCGGCCGCGATTCGACCGAGTTGGTTATGATCAACGGCCAGAGAAAATTGTTCCAGTGAAAGCTCACGCTGACCAGCGCATAGGCGAGATAGACCGGGCGCGCCAGCGGTACATAGACTTTCCACAGCACCTGTAGAGGCGTGCAGCCCTCGACCCGCGCCGCTTCGTCGAGCTCCTTGGGCACGGTCTTGAATGTCTGCCGGAGCAGGAAGATTCCGAAGGCGCTCGCCATGTACGGCAACGCGATGGCGACGATGGTATCGCGGAGACCCAGCGCACCCATGGTGCGGTAATTCTCGACGATCAGCACGTCCGGCATCACCATCAGCTGCAGCAGAACCAGCGCAAAGAGGAGGTTGCGGCCGGGAAAGACAAACCGTGCAAACGCGTATGCAGCCAGTGTGCATAGCACGAGCTGCGCCGCCAGTATCATCGCGCACAACAGCATCGTGTTGAGAAAATAACGCGCGAACGGCGCTGCGGCCCATGCACGCCCGAAGTTGTCCAGCGTCAGCGGCGCAGTCGGGACGAAATGCGTCGAGTACTCGCCCGGATGGAACGCCGTCCAGATCGCGTACGCCAGCGGCAGAATCCACAGTGCGCCCAGAAGCCACGCTCCGGCCGTTTCCAGGCCGTGCCCCAAGTACACGCGAGGCGATGAATGAACGAAGCTCATTGGTAATGCACCTTGCGTTCCAGAAACCAGAACTGCAGCAGCGCGACCACGCCCAGGAGCAGCAGCAGCACCATGGTGAGTGCCGCGGCGTACGCCGAATCCCAGAACCGGAACCCGATTTCGTAAATGTAATAGAGCAGCAATTCGGTCGCGTTATCGGGGCCGCCACGGGTCATGACTACGACATGATCGACCAGCCTAAAGGCATTGATGACCGCGTTGACGAGCACGAAAAGCGTCGTCGGCATCAGCAAAGGCAGTGTCACACGCCGAAAAAAATAGGCACGCGATGCGCCCTCGATCGCCGCCGCCTCGGCGAGCTGCGGCGACATCTGCTGCAGCGCGGCGAGGTAGAAGATCATAAAAAACCCGGCTTCCTTCCAGACGGTGACCACCATCAGGGCAGCCAGCGCGCTGTTCTTGCTGCCAAGCCAATTGTGCGCCGGCATGCCGAAGGCGCCGGTAATCTGCTCGAGCAGCCCATACTCGGGCGTGTAGAAAAAAAGCCAGATATTGGCGACGGCGATCATCGGCAGCACCGTGGGCGTGAAGTAGGCGAGCCTCAAAAACCCGCGCCCGGCAATTCTTCCATTGACCCAGACCGCCATCAGCAGCGCGAGCGTGATCGAAAGCGGAATCGTGCCGATCGCGAACCAGAGGTTGTTGGTCAGCGATTGCCAGAAGATCGGATCGTCGACGAGCTGGGCGTAGTTGTCGACGCCGACAAACGTCGACGCCCGCGATCCTCTCGGCGTCGAGCGGAAGCTGTGCCAGAGCGTGGCGACCGCGGGATAGTGGGTAAAAAGCGCGAGCAGCACCGCGGCTGGCAAGAGAAGCAGCCAGCCGTACAGCCATTGCGCGGAACGCGTCATCGTGCGATGCGTCGCACCTGCATCATTTTCGATATGGCCGGAGGAGCCGCTCGGCCTCGCGCTGCGAATCCTTCATCGCCTGTTCGGCGCTTTTGGTGCCGGTGAGCCCCGCCTGCAAGCCGTCGTTGAGTGCCTTGGTCACGCGCTGATTGTCATGAGTCGACAATTCGGCGACCGCGTACTGCAGCTGATCGCGCGCGACTGCGGCTGGCGGAAAGTCCGCCACGTATTTTCTCATCACCGGCGTTGCCCATGCGTCTGGGCTTACCGCGACGTAGCCGGTGTCGATCCCCCATTGCGCAGCGCGCGCCGGAGAGGTGATCCACTTGATGAACTTGAACGCCGCGGCCTGCTGCTCGGGCTTGGCCTGTTTGAAGAGATAGAAGTTGCCGCCGCCGGTCGGACTGCCGCGACGCTTGTTCGCCGGCAGCATCGCGACGCCGAAGTCGAATTTGGCGTTGTTCTTGACGTTGGTCAGGTTGCCGGTCGTGGTCCATATCATCGCGACCTTGCGCTCGAAGAAATCCTTTGGGGTCGTACCCCACTCGACAATCCCTTCCGGATGCACCTTGTACTTGGAGGTGAGATCCATCCAGTATTGCAAGGCCTCGATGACCGCGGGCTTGTCGTAATAGGTTTCGGTACCCGCGGCGTTCATCAACTGGACGTCGTTTTCGGTGGTGAGCCCTTGGAACAGCCAGTACGGAAATCCCGAGGAGGGAATCTGCACCCCCCATTGCGTGACCTTGCCGGATGCATCGCGCTTGGTGAGCTTTTGCGCGTACTCCGCCATTTCCTTCCATGTCGCCGGCGCCCGGTTGGGGTCGAGGCCCGCATCCTTGAACATTTCCTTGTTGTAGTAAAGAACGATGGTGGAGCGCTGGAACGGAATGCCCCAGGTCTTGCCGCCGGTCTGACTGTTCTCCATAAACGCGGGATAGAAACCCCTCAGCCAAGCCTGATCTTCCGGCGTCTTGATCAGGGGATCGAAGGGAACGATCGCTTCTTCATCGATCAAGGTGAACATGTCGGTGGACAGGAGCACCGACGTCGTCGGCGCGTCGTTACTCTTGACCGCGGTGAGAGCCTTGGTGATCGACTCCTGGTAACTGCCGGAATAAATCGGCTTGACCTTGATGCCCGGATTCTCTTTTTCAAAGTCGGCGGCGAACTGGTCGATCAGCTTGGTAATCGGCCCGCCGACGGCGACGGGGTAGTAAAACGAGATCTCGACCGGTGCCTGGGCAAGTGTCGCGCCCGAGAGCGCGGCGAGAGCAACGACGACGAACCAGCCCCAAAGCGTGCTGCGTTTCATGATGCTTCCTCCTCGTGGAAAATATTCAAACCTACGCAAACATGGTTGCGGTTTGATGGATCGGTTCTGTCGCGAGCCGAATCCCGGTCGCGGCGTCGAAGAAATGGCTCGCCCCGCGCGCCCAGCTTAAATGCACGGAATCGCCGCCGGTCACGCCGACGCGGCCCGCGACGCGCGTGGTCAGGATCTGTTCGCCAATACGACAGAGCAGGAGCGAGTCGGCGCCCAGGTATTCGACGCTCTCCACTCGTGCGGTGAATGGGCCGTCGCGCGCCAGCAGCACATGCTCGGGACGAACGCCGAGCATGCCACCGGCCCATGCGAGCGGAGCAACGCCGGGACCGGCGGTACCGGCGATCACCGCTTCGCTGCCGGCCTTATCCAATCGAAGCAGATTCATGGGGGGCGTGCCGATAAAGCGCGCCACGAAGATGTTGGCGGGCGTTTCGTATAGGTCGGCCGGTGTGCCATTCTGCTCGATCCGGCCACAGGACAACAGGATGACGCGGTCGGCCATCGACATCGCTTCGACCTGATCGTGCGTCACGTAAACCATGGTGATGCCAAGCTGCCGCTGCAGGTTGCGAATCTCGAGACGCATTTCCTGCCGCAATTGCGCATCGAGGTTCGACAAAGGCTCGTCCATCAGGCACACCGGCGCCTCGGCAATGAGCGCTCGACCAAGCGCGACTCTCTGTTGCTGGCCGCCCGAGAGCTGCCCGGGCTTTCGATCGAGCAGTGCCGACAATCCCAGAAGCTCCGAGACGCGCTTCAGGCGCCTATCGCGGTCGGCGTGCCCAGTCTTGCGCACGCGCAGCCCGAAGACGATGTTTTCCTGCACGCTCAAATGTGGAAACAGCGCGTAGGACTGGAACACCATCGAAATCTTGCGCCGCGCGGGCGCCAAATGAGTCACCTCGCGGCCGTCGATCCATATCCTGCCGGTATCCGCGTGGTCGAGGCCTGCGATGAGCCGCAGCGTCGTCGACTTGCCGCAGCCCGAAGGCCCGAGAAGTACATTGAGCGTTCCTGGATCGAGCGCGAAGGAAACGCTGTCAACGGCGCGAACCTGGCCACTTGTGGTGGTCCAGTGCTTGCTGACGTTCTCGACAGCGATCGCCGACACCGGGACGCCTTTGACTTCGGCTCGTTCGTGGTGGGCTTGCCGAACCACGATCGGATGCTCAACCCGCGAGTGAAGCGCCTCTCTACGGCTCGGCGCCTGTCCCGGTATGCGGTAATCCGGGGCGAACGGGACATGCGGTTCGGTGACCTTGCTCGCCGGGATGCTTTGGCGACCTCGATACCGCGCCCGGCGCTGAATGATAGCAAAGCTGCCGCCTGTCAGCGGTCCCTACGAAAAATCAGTCTCAAGAGTCCTGAAAGAAAGTCGGGAGAAGCTCAGGCGAAAAGCGCCGCCAGAGCGGCGCCTGGGTCCGCGGCGCGCATGAATGCCTCGCCGACGAGAAATGCGTTTACGCCACCAGCGCGCATGCGCTCGACATCTGCCGGCGCGAGGATTCCGCTTTCCGTTATCGCCAGCCTGTCGGCCGGAATGCGCGGCAAGAGGTGGAGAGTCGTCTCGAGCGAGACGTCGAACGTGCGCAGGCTGCGGTTGTTGATTCCGATCAAGGGTATGGCAAGCCTGAGCGCCCGGTCCAGCTCCGAGGCGTCGTGCACTTCGACCAGAACGCCCATGCCGAGCTCGTGTGCGCAGGCCTCGAGTGCGGCCAGTCGCGCGTCCTCGAGCGCGGCAACGATCAAGAGAATGCAATCCGCACCGAGCGTTCTCGACTCCAGCACCTGGTACTCGTCGATGACAAAATCCTTGCGCAAAGTCGGCAAGCTGCAAGCCTCGCGAGCTGCGATCAGATGCTCCGGACGTCCCTGGAAATAATCGCGATCGGTCAATACCGAAAGACACGCCGCGCCTCCGGCTTCGTAACGCCGGGCGATGGCGGCGGGATCGAAAATCGGCCGCAACACGCCCTTGCTCGGGCTCGCCTTCTTGATCTCCGCGATCACGGCGGAGCGCCCGGCAGCGATCTTGGCGCGAAGCGCGCCGGCAAAATCGCGAGGCGCCGGCGATGCCGCGGCACGGTTGCGCATCTCGCTCAACGGAACCGCTGCCTTCGCGACGGCAAGCTCCTTGGCCTTGGTGGCGAGAATCCTGGTAAGGATGTCGCGCGTGGTCACCGTGGCATGCTCCGCTATGGACGCCGAACGGACGCCGCCGGACGCGACTCGAGCCCGACGTAGCGGTCGGCAAATCCCACAGCGCGCCAAAACGAAAGCGCGCGATGGTTCCATGCCATCGCCTCGACGATAACCAGTTTGTCTGGCGGGAATACCGAATCGCGGAGCAGCGCCACCGCGCGCGCGCCGATGCCGCGCCGGCGGCGATCGCGCGCGACGAAAAATTGGCGCAGGTGGACCCATTCCGGGGTGTCGCGAAGCAAGGCGTACGCCACTGGCGCCGTTGCGGCTGGATCCTCGAAAATCAGCGCCTGGTATTCGGTGGCCAGCCAGTTGCGCATGCGCACCGCAAGCTCTTCGAGGCTCATCGTATTGTCGTGACCCTCGTCTTCGATCAGTTGCTTGTTCCACGAGGCGAGCTGCGGAAGGTCGGCGGCCGCGGCGACGCGGAAAGTAAGACTGTCCGCGCTCCCGCGCGAGTCAGGCAGCGAAG
>VBDA01000201.1 GCA_005883655.1 Betaproteobacteria bacterium
AGAAGCCTTCACCCATTCGACGAATCGTGCGACTTCCCGCGAGACTGCGCCGTCGGAATCGTAGACCGCTGGAGCGATGTAGATCGACAGCATGTTATTGCGCAGCACCGTGTCGTCAGGGTCCGAGCTTCTTCCGGTCGAGATCGCGCCTGCGAGCAGGTCGACGATGATCGACAGGCCGGAGCCCTTGTGTGCGCCCACGGTCAGCAGCGCGCCGCCGTCGTAGAAGTCCTTGGGCTCGGTGGTCGGCTTGCCGTGCTTGTCGATGATCCAGCCAGGCGGAACCCGCTCGCCTTTGTTGATCGCGACGAACAACTTTCCTTCGGCGACCATCGACGTGGTCACGTCCAGTATCACCGGATCTCCGCCGGCGACCGGTACGCCGACGGTAATCGGATTGGTCGAAAGTCGGCGGTCGCTGCCGCCGAAGGGAGCGACACGCTGCGCACCCGATGTGTTCAGGAAATGCAGCGACACCTGGCCTTCGGCCGCCGCCAATTCCGCCCAGTCGCCAACGCGGCCGAGATGGCCGCAATTGCGCAGCCCGACCATTGCAATGCCGCTCTTGGCCGCCTTGGCGGTTCCGGTCTTGCCGGCGAACTCACCCACCACCTGACCGAATCCGCGATTGCCGTCGATGATCGCTATGGTGTCGCTTTCGAACGCGATCGATGGAGATTGATTCGGCCTCAACCAGCCGCTGCGCATCCATTCGAGATACTTTCCGACCCTGATGACCCCGTGAGAATCGTGCCCCACCAGGTTCGAGTCGACGAGCCGCCGCGCGACCATCGTCGCTTCGTGGGCATCGCAACCGCCGCCACGCATGATCGCCGCCACCAGGTCGGTAAGCTTCGGCGCCGCAACGGTCCGCACGATCAATGAATCTCCGGTTCCGGCGTAGGGGCCGTGCCCTCGAGAAAATCGAAGTCACAGCCTTGATCGGCTTGGGTGATGTGCTGCTGGTACAGCGCACCGTAGCCACGCTCGAAGCGCGGTGGCGGCATTTTCCACTCGGCGCGGCGGCGGGCGAGCTCGGCGTCGCTGATCTTCAGCTCCAGGCGGCGTTCGGCGACATCGAGCTCGATGACGTCGCCGTCGCGCACAAAAGCCAGTGGCCCGCCGGCGAAGGATTCCGGCGCGACATGGAGCACGCACGCGCCATAGCTGGTCCCGCTCATGCGCGCGTCGGAGATGCGCAGCATGTCTCGAACTCCCTGGGCGAGAATCTTTTTCGGGATCGGCAATTGCCCCCACTCGGGCATGCCGGGTGCTCCCAAAGGCCCCGCGTTCTTGAGCACCAGCACCGAGTCGGCGGTGACGTCGAGCGCGGGATCGTCGATGCGCGCCGCCATGTCGTTGTAATCGGCGAACACCAGCGCCGGGCCCGAATGCTTGAGCAGGCGCGGCTCCGCGGCCGCGGGCTTGATCACGGCGCCGTCCGGCGCGAGGTTGCCGCGCAACACCGCAAGGCTGCCGCTTGCCACCAGCGCCCTGTCGCGAGGCAGTATCACCTCGCGATTGAACACTTCGGCGCCGGAAACATTTTCACCCAGCGTTCGCCCGTTAACGGTCCGCGCGTCCAGTGCCAGCTTGTCGCCGATCGTCGCCAGCAGCGCCCTCAGGCCTCCGGCGTAAAAAAAATCCTCCATCAAATACTTGCCTGCGGGCCTGATGTTCGCGATCAGCGGCGTCGTGCGCGACAGCTCGTCGAAGCGGTTGAGCGTCAGCGGTATGCCGGCGCGTCGCGCCAGCGCGACGAGGTGCACCAGCGCATTGGTCGAGCCACCGATGGCAAGCACGGCGGTAATCGCGTTATCGAACGAAGCCGCGGTGAGAAAATCGCGGGGCTTGAGATCCTCCCACACCATGTCGACGATCCGCCGGCCCGTCTCGGTCGCCATCCTCGCGTGCCTCGAGTCCGCGGCGGGAATCGAGGCAGCGCCCGGGAGCGTGAATCCCAGCGCCTCGCTCGCCGAGGTCATGGTCGACGCCGTGCCCATGGTCATGCAGTGACCGGGTGACCTTGCGATCCCGTTTTCGATCTCCTGCCACTGATCTTCGTTGATGTTGCCGGCGCGCAATTCGGCCCAGTATTTCCACACGTCGGAGCCGCTGCCCAGCGTTTGATCCCGCCAATTACCGCGCAGCATCGGCCCGCCGGGCATATAGATCGCGGGCATATTCATGCTGATCGCGCCCATCAGCAATCCCGGCGTCGTCTTGTCGCAGCCGCCCATCAACACCGCGCCGTCGGCCGGATACGAGCGAAGCAGCTCCTCGGTTTCCATCGCCAGCAAATTTCGATAGAGCATCGTGGTCGGCTTCTGAAACGGCTCGGAAAGCGTGATCGCCGGTATCTCGACCGGAAACCCGCCTGCCTGCCATATCCCACGCTTCACCTCCTCCGCCCGCTGGCGAAAGTGCGAATGGCACGGGTTGATGTCGCTCCACGTATTGATGATCGCGATCACGGGCTTGCCGGCGTAGTCGGCACGCGAATAACCCATCTGCGCCGTGCGCGAGCGGTGTCCAAACGATCGAACGTCGTTGACGCCGTACCAGCGGTGCGATCGAAGCTGCTCGGGCTGTTTGCGGCGCACGGTCATGGATGCCTCCTCATCGAAACTTACCTATTGAAGTGCGCGGTCGCGCGGCAACAGCGCCCGCCCCGGATCCTTGATTGTCGTTCCCGACGCGCGTTTGCAGAAACTGGGCCACCCATTTCGATAATCTTTTTCACGCGCGGCAACCAAAACGCGAACGGCATTATAGCGACAGTCGCGCCACATGCGGCGTGTTGAAGTGGCGGCGCCCGGTCAGGCGTTTTCCGCACCCGCCAATCGCGCTATAGTGGCTTGACGCACAGTCGCTGGTCACGTTTGCGGTTGCCGCACAGGAGGTCGCAATGCACTCTCGGCGCATCTTGGTATGGGCCTTCTTACGGTCGCTGCGTGGATGGCTGTTCACCGCGTTGCTTGCGTCAGGTGCTGCGAGCGCAGCGGACCCACCGCGCAGCGAAACTCCATCGATCGACCCCGAGGCGTTCTTTGCTGCGATAGTGACCGTCCAGGCGCGCGCGCTGCCCGACGCACGCAGCGCGGCGACGCTCGGCACCGAGCGCGAAGGCACCGGCGTGGTGATCGGCAAGGGCGGCTTGATTCTTACCATCGGCTATCTGATCGTCGAGGCTGACAATGTCAAGATCGTCGACGACGAAGGCCATGTGCGTCCGGCGCGCGTCGTTGGCTACGACCACAGCACCGGTCTCGGGCTGATACAGCCGATCGCGCCGTTCGACGTCTCGCCGTTGAAGCTGGGCGACTCGGGCAAGCTCGCCGAAAGCGATCCGGTGTTGATCGTCAATCATGGCGGGCGTGACGAGGCGACTCGCGCCGTGGTCGTGTCGCGCCGGGCCTTCACCGGCAGCTGGGAGTATTTGCTCGATCGGGCGATTTTTACGTCGCCTCCGGCCCCGAATTGGAGCGGCGCCGCGCTGATCGGCACCGATGGCTCTTTGCTCGGCGTCGGCTCGCTCATCGTGCGCGACGCGTCCGAAGGCAATCCGCACCTGCCGGGCAATATGTTCGTTCCGATTGACGCGCTGAAGCCGATCCTTTCCGACCTGATCAAGACAGGCAGGCGCGCGGGACCCGCGCGGCCGTGGCTCGGCGTATCGACGGACGAGATTCAGGGCCGCTTGGTCGTCGACCGGGTGTCGCCGGAAGGACCCGCGGACCGCGCGGGCGTGCAGAGCGGGGACATCATTCTCGCCGTGGGCGCCGAAGGCGTGCGTTCGCAGGCCGAGTTTTATCGCAAAGTTTGGGGACGAGGTGCGGCCGGCAGCGAGATCCCGCTGCGCGTACTGCAGGGCATAGACATCCGCGAGATCAAAATCCGCTCGATCGACCGCATGGATTATTTTCGCCAGAAACCGACTTACTGACCAAGGTGTCGCCGCGGCGGCGATATTACTGAGGATTACCGAAATGGGTGACAGCTTCCAAGAAGTTCGTGTCGTCCCCGCAACGGTTTCCGCGCTCCGGTAGAATGCGCCGTTCCGGTTCCAAGCGACGGCGTCGCGCTTGCGGCACGTGGCCACACGTTCTTCATTGGATCCATGGCCCTCTACGCCGCCACTATCTTTGTCAGCGCGTTTCTGCTGTTCCTGGTTCAACCGATCATGGCCAAGCAGATCCTGCCGTGGTTCGGTGGGTCGGCCAACGTTTGGACCACGTGCCTGGTATTCTTTCAGGCGACTCTCCTGCTCGGCTATGCTTACGCCGACCTGGTGGTGCGGCGAACATCGCCGCGAACGCAGATTCGAGTCCATATCCTATTGCTGGCCTTGAGTTGTATCGTCTTACCGATCGTGCCAGGCGCACAATGGAAGCCGCTCGGTACCGAGAGTCCATCGCTGCTGATCCTTGCCTTGCTCACGGCAACGATAGGCCTGCCCTATTTTCTGCTGTCGACGACGAGTCCGCTGGTGCAGGCGTGGTTTTCGCGCACCTTTCCGGGCAGGAACCCTTACCGACTATTTGCACTGTCGAACCTGGCGTCGATGCTCGCGCTACTCGGCTATCCGATCGGGCTCGAGCCGTGGGTAACGACACGATTCCAGTCCTATGGATGGTCCGCTGCGTACCTGGTATTCGCGTTCCTATGCGCTGCGTGCGGATGGTTCAGCCTGCGAGCGCCAAACCTGCAAGCAGAACCGGTGCGCCAAGGAGACGGTTCGCTGCCAGACGACGCGCCACCGACGGGAACGCGGCAGTTGCTGTGGGCCACGCTCGCGGCAACAGGGTCGTTTCTCTTGCTCGCGATCACCAATCACCTGTGTCAGAACATCTCGTCGATTCCGCTCTTGTGGGTGGTGCCGCTTTCGATCTATCTGCTTACATTCATTCTCTGCTTCGACGGCCGGGGCTGGTACCGTCCGGAGCTTTTTGCGTCCATGCTGGCCGCAGGCTTGGGCGTCATGGCCTGGACGCTTGCCGATCGCAATCTCACTCACAAGCTCGAACTGCAGATCGGCGTATTCTGCGTGGGACTCTTTCTCGCCTGCATGTTTTGCCACGGAGAACTGGCGCGACTGAAGCCGGCGCCGCGTTATCTGACGCGCTTTTACCTGATGGTCTCCGCCGGTGGCGCGGCCGGATCGGCGCTGGTCGGCCTGGTCGCTCCGCTGGTGCTGCCTGCGTACTTCGAGCTTGCGCTCGGCCTTGCCGGCTGCGCGGCCTTGCTCGCATTTCAGGTGCGCCGGCGTCATCCGGTCTTTGTTGCGCTGGCGATCGTG